>JAQWBM010000052.1 GCA_028706405.1 Eubacteriales bacterium | reverse complement strand
TTTGCGGAAAAGATCCTGTCCCAGACAGAAAAGGAGAAGGTTATAGAAATTGCTAAGGGCGAAGGCATAGATCTCACAATGGAGGATATCGACGAAATCAACGAAGTGCTGACGAAAGCCCTTCAAACGAAAAAGGAAGGAGAACTGTCCGAGGAAGAGCTTGAAAGCGTGGCCGGCGGTGTAATATTTGAAACGACGATGATAGTGTCAGAGACGTTGAAGACAACACCGTCAATAGTAACAATATCTGTGATCAACATAAGTGAAGCGGTGGTCTCGGCCTTGTCTGCTAAAAAATGACGGGGCAATAATAATGAAGTATTTTGACAGGGGGAGGAGAATGATAAGATGACAAAATCAGCGAAAATGTTGCTGAAAAAAATGGGAGAGGACAAAGCTTTTGCTGAAAAGATCCTGTCCCAGACAGAAAAGGAAAAGGTTATAGAAATTGCCAAGGGCGAAGGCATAGATTTCACAATGGAAGATATCGACGAGATCAACGAAGCCGTTGCAAAAGCTCTGCAGCAAAAGAATGACGGGGAATTATCCGAGGAAGAACTGGAAAGTGTTGCAGGCGGAATATTATTTGAAACTACGCTGGTATCGGCGGCAATCATATCGACGTCGCTGATCGCATCAGTATTGGTAACCCCCGGCGTAACAATATCCGTCGTAACAACCATGATGCAGGAAAATACAGGAAATAGTCAAGGACCCCATAATGCATAACAGGATACGGAATAGCGCCTGACAGAGGAAGAACCGGAAAGCGTGGCAGGCGTAAGGAGAAACAGCCATGTTTAAAATGAAGGAATTGTATGAAAAGGTAGCAGCTGATAGTATTCTTCAAGCAAAATTCTTTAAAATTATGGAATATGCGCAAATAGACGGAATGGATGCTACAATCAAAAAATTAACCGACTTTGCTGAGGAAGCCAAATATGATGTGACCCTTGAAGAAATGAAAGAATTTTTTAGAGATATGACCGAATCGAAAGATAGAGTCCTATCTGATTCAGAACTTGATATGGTAGCCGGAGGCAAAATTAACAGACAGACATTAGAGGAAATAGAAAGGCTGAACCGTCTGATGGAAGAGATGAGTAAGATCCCTGAATAAGCAATCCCTGATTATCAAAATGCAAAACAACAATAAGCAGTTGTTCTGACAGAGAGAGGATAATAACATGACAAAATCGGCGGAGATGTTACTGAAGAAAATGGGCGAGGACAAGTCCTTCGCGGAAAAAATCCTGTCACAGACAGAAAAGGAAGACGTTATTGAAATAGCCAGAGGTGCAGGCATAGAACTCACAATGGAAGATATCGACGAGATCAACGAATCCATAGTGAAAGCCCTGCAACTAAAAAATGAAGGGGAACTGTCCGAGGAAGAGATGGAAAATGTGGCAGGCGGGTACATAATCGTTGGACCTCCGATATCACCGATTGGATTGCCAATATCAACAGCAGCGACTACAGTATTGACCTCACAAATAGCAACCATATCCACAATGCCAGCACCGACGTCAATATCTTTCCTATGAATTGAATCGCAACTTATTTCATAAATAAGAGGACGAAAAATGAGACTTGCTTTAAACGAACTCGAACAGATTGCTGCCCGGTCCGCTTTCCTGAAAGAGCGTCTGGAAGGCAATACACAATTTTTAGAAGGCAGAGAGAAAGAGAAAAGATTTCATGCCTGGAGGAAAAAGGTTGGAGGCAGCGGCGGAGAACCGGCTTTCTTCAAGCGTCTTCACGTTGAGGGTATAACGATCAAAAAAGCAAAGGAAATCTGTGCCGAGGTCACCTGGAATAAAGCGCACGAACTTCCGGAATGGACTGATTACATAAACGACCTTCTTATGATGCTTCCGGCAGACGAGGCAAGATTGGAAGAAAGGGTAATTTTTGATATAAAAGGGTATCTGAACGCTTTGGACGAACAGCCCAATGCAGACAAAAAAGCATTGGCGGAAATAAAGGGCGCTATGCTTTCTTTATTGCCGTTCGTATCCTACGCAGAGAGAAGGCTGGCCGACAGACTGGCGGATAAAGCAAATCTTTTTTCTGAAAAAGCTCTGTCTGATATAAGCGGGATGCTGGCGAACGCACTGCTCCAACTGAGTTTTAAAACCTTTTCCGAAAGGCTCCGGATATTTATCTTAAGAAAGGAGTCCTTCGGATTTTTAATGAATTTGCACGATGAGGATACCATTCGCTATGCGGCGCTGTATGAAAAAGAGCTTCTTTCAGGGGGCTGGAAGGAAATCTTCCTGGAGTATCCGGTACTGCCAAAGCTTATGGTCACTGCTATCTGCAACTGGGTGGATCATATTGATTCGTTTTCCACTTACCTCAAAGAAGACATGGAGTTCCTTGAAAAAGAATTCAACGGGAATGATGCGTTAGGAACGGTAAGCGCCATTAAGGGCAGCATATCCGATGCGCACAACAAAGGCAAAGGCGTTTTGATTCCGGAATTTGAACAAGGCGCTAAAATTGTTTTCAAACCGAGAAATCTTGGAATCGATGTAGCCTATGAAAGGCTTATCAATAAACTAAAGGATATGGAGTTCCCTTATGAGTTAATAGCTCCCAGGGCCTTGAATTTTGAATCGCATGGCTGGATCGAATTCATTGAGAACAAGCCGCTGGACACAGAAGACCAGGCGAAAGATTTTTACCGCCGGGACGGAGCGCTGCTTTGCCTGGTGTATGCCTTGGGGGGAAATGATTTCCACGGTGAGAATATCATCGCTTTTGGCGAACATCCCGTATTGATCGATCTGGAAACCATCATCGCCTTTAAAATGCTGCAATTTACCGATGAATCCGAGTATGTCAGGGATGTTCAAAAGTTTGTGGACATACTGCGGGAGTCGGTGCTGGGGATAGGATTCCTGCCGATATGGCTGACTGTGGGAGACGACGTCTGCGTTGATTTCGGGGCTTTGACCGGAAGCATACCCAGCAGCATGCCAAGCTTTGAGGGAAAGACCCTTTCCGTATTTGATTATCAGGAAGAACTGCTGGAAGGCTTTGGTAAGACCTACGACTTTTTTATTGAAAACGGTGAAGCCTTTTTTGATAACATTGTCAGGGAGCTTTTCAATGATACGGTTTTAAGAGTACTGCTGAGGGCTACGAATGTATACGCAAAGATGCTTAACCAGACGATAAGCCCCGGATTTTTAAAGGATGGGTTCCTCTATTCCGTCGAAATTGAAGGATTTGCTCCAGCCTATTTAATTAATGTGGCAGAAGAGAATGTTCCAAGGTTATGGAAGCTGTTTTTAAATGAAAGAGATGCCTTGGAAGAAAGGGATATCCCTATTTTTTCGGGTCATGCAAATGAAAGGCATATTCGAAACGACCGGAGCATTTTATGCAACGATTATTTTTCGGAATCAGTGCTGGAAAGGGTTGGACAGAAGATACGAAAGCTTGACGCCGCCGATAAGGGAAGACAGCTTGACTTTATTACGGAATCCCTGTCAATCTATACAAAAGGCTGCCACAATGAGGGGAAGAAAAAAGAGGGCCAGCCGGAGAACGGAAGTCTGCAGCCCCTTGAAAAGGCGGAACTTCTCAGCCGGGCTCAGTCTGTATATCAAGAAATCATGGCAAGCTCTTTAAAGCTTGGGGATCAATATATTTCCTGGATATCATACAATTATGACCTGCTGTACAACAAAACCTTCATCGGGCAGACTACGGCCAACCTTTATGACGGCTTAATAGGTATTTCCCTGTTTACGGCAGCGCTGTACAGTCTTAACCGGGATGAAAAGGTTAAATACACTGCACTTTCATTGCTGGAACCATTCAGGCAAAGTCTGAGAAACCAGGATTATAAAATGCCTGTATACCGGATGAATCCGGGCCTGGGCAAGGGCCTGGGCGGCATTATAAAGGCTTTTGTAATGATCGGCGACTATTTGGAGGAAGCGGCTTTATATGATGACGCACGGTATTTGATCGAGTTGATTACAAAAGAGCAGATCATCAAGGAAAGACATATGAATGTATTGAGCGGTCTGGCCGGACTGCTGCCGGCGCTTCTCCTTTGTTATGAACATTTCGGGCATGAATACAGCCTTGAAATGGCCAGGCTGTGCGGCAGGCAGATACTGAAAAATAAGAACACACTGCGTGAGTCCGGTTTTGGATATGGCAGCAGCGGCATACTATTCATGCTTATGAAGCTGTACAACATTACTCGGGATACTGAATTGCTGAAAGAAATACTTAAACTGGCGAAACAGGAAAACAGCAGATATAAAGAAATGATCGAGCAGGGGGGCAGAGGAATCAATATCGGCAGTATCTGTATGGGAACAGCGGGACCTGGAGTCCTTTATATGAGTATGTCTGACAATCCTGAAGATATTGGATGCCCAAATATCGATTTTGTGCTGCAGCAGATTCAGCAATATCCGCCGGACTATGGCGACAGCCTGTGCTGCGGCAACAGCGGAAGACTGGATTTTATGATTGAGGCGTCCGTTAAGCTGCATAAACCAGAGCTTTTAAAAGAGGCAAACAGGATCATGCACTGGATGATCAACAGAAAGGACGCGACAGGGCATTTTAACATTGAAGGCGCCAATGCTGAAACCATCTCAAATCCCTCATTGTTTCAAGGCTTATCCGGTATCGGGTATGAGATGCTAAGGTGTTTGTCCCCGGAAAAGATAGGCAGTGTCTGGTTTTGAAAGAGGAAACGAAAAATGAAGAAAATAATAGCGTTTATCGGAAGTTCAAAGGGCGAAAAATCGAGCACGGCACAATTTGCCCGGTTGATCCTGGAAAATGTATTGGAAATTTATGAAGGCGAAACGGATTTTGAAGTAATAACCTCGGATAAGGTGAATATTAAACCGTGCAGGAGCTGCCTCAACTGTTTCCGGTATTGTCAGTGTCCTCAGGACAAAGATGATGATATGACGGCAATCAAAGAGAAGCTGCTGGAAGCGGATTTCATTATATGGGGAAGCCCGGTTTACGCTCATCAGGTTTCAGGTCAGATGAAAACTCTGATCGACAGGCTCAGCTACTGGCTGCATATCTATAAACTTGCCGGCAAGCCCGGTATGGTTTTAGCCACGACATCATCGACAGGGCATATCGAGGTTTTGTCCTACCTTGCCAAAATTATGCTTTATCTGGGTATGAAGGCGGTCAAAGGATATTGGGTTATTACAGATTTTCAGGGCTTAACCCCTTGCGAAGAAGATATGCAGAAAAAAGGAAAAGAAGCTGCTGCAGTTATTGCCGACTACTTAAGCGGAAAAAAGAAAGTAACCGCAAGCCCAGTGTCGGAAAAAATATTCAAGGCGTTGAAGAGCAGTATTTTGCTTAGCAGGAAAGAAAAGCCCGGAGAGTATGAGATTTGGGAAAAGGAAGGCTATTTTGAGTGCGACAGTTTTAGTGACCTTTTGGAGAAAAAGGGAGTTTGACCAAGCTAGTACTGATGAAGAAGAGAATCTTGAGGAAATTGTTTGGAAAATAAAAAAGCTCATCGAAATGCTAAATTGGAATAGTAGTTTAATTGACTTACGTTCCATAAATAGGACATATCAATTATCAATAGCTGGTTTTATTATAATTTTATAGAGCAACATTTACCACGAGAGGAAAGTACTAAGAATAATGGAAGAAATTAAAGTATTTTACGAAAAAGTATCCAAAAGTCCCATGCTGCGGAAAAAATTAATATGGATTGCAGATGAGGCAACCATAGCAGGACAGAAAAAAACGAAAGAAAGGCTGATCGATTTTGTCAAAGACGCCGGATTTGATATTACGATTGAAGAAATGAGAGACTTTTTTGCGGATCTGGCTGAAAAAAAGAATGCGGAAATGACCGATGCAGAACTGGAAACCGTAGCAGGCGGCGGAGAAGGCGTGCAGAATGTATTTTTCAAGCTTTTTTCCGAAGCTTTTAGCTGAGAGAATATGAGAAAGGCGAAAGGAAAAACTTTATAAGATCATTCGTGAATGGAATATGGTATATAAAAAAGACGCGCAATGATGGAGGAATTACAAAAGAAGGGTCTGTGATCAGAAGCTGACTTCTTCCAGTGTCTTGTGCCATGAGCCCTTATTTTTGCTTGATCAGCATGATGAGCAGGATAGAGAATACGTTAATCCGGAGCTGAGCCGAACAGAAATTGAAGGCAAGATTGAAAACATCAATAATCGACTGCTTGAGCTTAAGAAATTAAAGCAGACAGTGAAAATAACCGGAACGAGCCGGCTTAATCTTCATTAATTACGGTAATGCTTTGAATTTTAAACCGTATAAATAAATATATATTTATAAATCGGAATGGATGCTACAATAAAAAAATTAGTCGACTTTGCTAAGGATGCCAAATATGATGTAACCCTCGAAGAAATAAAAGAATTTTTTGGCGAAATTACCAAATCAAAAGACAGAGCCCTATCAGATTCGGAACTTGATATGGTAGCCGGAGGTAAAATATAGACAGGACTTAGACGAAATAGAAAGACTTAACCGTCTGATGGATGAGATGAATAATCTTCCTGGATAAGCAATCCCAAATTACCACAATACGCGAATCGATAAAAAATGGGAGAATTGATTATGTTAAGATGCCACAAAAGAGAAACTGACTGCTTTTGCTAAGGATAACGGATTTGATATCACCATTGACGAAATGAAAGATTATTTCAAAGAATTGGCTGAACCAAAGGAGGCTGCCCTTTCTGATGCAGAACTTGATATGGTAGCCGGCGGTAAAGTCAGTGGTGATCAACTAAAAAGACTCGGACATGAAGCATTAGACGATTATATTCGATTACCAAACAGGGCGTTGAATGAACTTATCGGTTATTTTCAACGTTAAATTAAACGCTTGCGTCCCGGCAGAGAGGAGTGTACTAAAATGAGAGAATCTGTGGAAATGCTGCTAAAGAAAATGGGAGAGGATAAGTTGTTCGCTGAAAAGATCCTTTCTCAGACGGAAAAGGAAAAAGTTATTGAAATTGCAAAGGATGAAGGCGTTGAGATTACAATTGAGGACATCGACGAAGTCAACGAAATGCTGACAAAGGCTCTTAAGATGAAAAAAGAAGGGGAATTATCAGAAGAAGAGCTTGAAAACGTGGCCGGAGGGGTTGCTCTGGAAATTTTAACTGTGTCAGTGTCAGCATCGCTGGTATCAACAATATTCTCAGCAACAATGTCATTAATATCGGCATCGACCCTGATAAGAGAAACAATGTCGGTCAGAGAGGATGAACCCCTGGATTATAACACCTGATAGGATGATTGGAAGTATAAGGAGAAGAACAAATGACCAATTCAGCAGAAATATTACTAAAGAAAATGGGCGAGGATAAGTCCTTCGCGGAAAAAATCCTGTCACAGACGGAAAAGGAAAGGGTTATTGAAATAGCCAAGGGCGAAGGCATAGAACTCACAATGGAAGATATTTATGATGATGTCATATGAGGATCTCTAGCCAATAACAGCGAATAACTATAAATACCAAAGGGCACTGATTTTTAGGTAATTTAAAGCCAAAGAAGTCAGCACCATTTTTGCATATTAAAAACGGATGTTTTTTTATTGGTCTGCCTTTGCAGTTATAAAGAACTTCTTTATAGATAACTACGGTAATACTTTGGATTTTAGATCGTATATGGAAATATATGATATTATGAACCTATCATCGTTACAGCAGGGAAATCAAGTATCTAGACGTAAGTGCAGGAGATTATCATGTTACAGTGGTCAAAGTATTTTCAAAATCCATTATATATGGAGATGACAAGAAAATTTTTAATTATGGAAGAAATGCAGCCGCACATCAGAAAGTTTTGTCATATCGAAAAAGGGATGAAAGTTCTGGATGTAGGATGTGGTACCGGATTTTTCAGCAGGTTCCTGTCAGGCAATACGAGTGATCTTGAGGTGACAGGCGTTGATGCGGACGAAGCCTTTATCGGGTTTGCAAGGGAAAAGTCAAGAAGTCAAAATCAGGATATTGCTTTTATTCAGGGAAACGCCCTTGGCCTGCCGTTTCAGGACAATAGCTATGACGTAGTTGTAAGTCATACTTTCCTGACCAGCATCTCTGATCCAAAGAAAGCGCTGGAGGAAATGCAGAGGGTATGTAAAGAAGGAGGATTTATCTGTTCTCTGACAGCCATGTCATTCTTGCCTCAGATGAGCTATAAAGGAAACTATCCCAAGGAATGCTACTGGTATTTTGATTACAAAAAGTTGGAAGGTAAATTATGGGATGTGTATGAGACTTTGAATCCGACGGATAATTACTCGGGCGGCATACCGACAGCATTAATTCCCGAGCTTTTTTTATCAAATGGCTTACAGAATATCTCAGCTTATCCGGTCGGAAAAGTATTTTCACTTAGCAATGAAGCAATTCCCGCTGAATCAAGAAAAGAATACATTCAGACGATGTATGAAGCGGATATGCAGAAAGCCGACACCTATAAAAAACTGACTGGCTTTTATAAATATATATCAGAGGGAGAACTGGAAGAATATCTTAGGCTTGCGGAACTGCAGAGAGATTACTTAATACATAATGCAGAGAACAATACCATCTGGGAATGGGAAGGGGGCAGCAACTGCTTAATCGTCGGCAGGAATAAGAAGCAGAAAAAGCGGGGAAGCGGTACGGAGAGCGCCTATCTGATCGATACAAAATTCAAGGATTCACTGCCCGAGGAAACTGTTAATCAAATTCAAAAGCTATTAGGTACAGTGGGAATAAGGACAAGAACGGTATGGCTGGATTCACAGGTAAAAGGCTGCTACTCCAATCGAATAGAGCTTCAGGAGAGTACTGTCGGTCAGAATGGCAAAGGGATGACAAAAGAATTTGCACTGGCGAGCGGATACGCGGAATTGATGGAACGCATCCAGACCGGTTATTTTTATGTGGGCAGCCAAGATAAAGAGCTGGAAATTTCCCATGGATTCACCTATATTCCGGAAGAGTGTTACTTATCCGTTGATGAAATATTGGACCGGGATGAGAAATGGCTGGACAGGCTCTATCATGCCGTATTGGAAAGGAGCAGGGAGTATTTTACGAAACGGTCTTTCCTGGAGTGTCTGGCGTATCGCAAATATGAAATTACAGAAAAATTGTTTATCGGGATTCCATTCTGCAATTTAAAAACCGGAGAACGGGCAGTGATCCCCAAAACCGTACTGGAAGACTATTATGCAACCAACGGCACCTGCGCCGGCAATTCCCCGACCGAAGCGATTGTACAGGGTCTCTCGGAGATCGTGGAGCGTCATCATAATCTTAAAATTCATAATGAGGGCATCACACCGCCAACGATACCGAACGGTTATTTGGAGAAGTTTCATGCGATCTATGGCGTAATATCCTCCATCAGGGAAAACAGACGGTATGGGCTGATAATAAAGGACTGTTCACTGGGAACCGGCTTTCCGGTCGTTGCTTCTGCACTGATTGATAAAGAAAAACAGACCTATATTGTCAAATTCGGCGCGCACCCTGTTTTCGAAATTGCCTTGGAGCGCTCCATGACAGAGATGTTCCAGGGAAGAAACCTGGAAAATGCAGCGGCAGTAAGCGGTCTGCTTTACAAACCGGAAGATGCGGCCAAAGCGGACATTGTACATAACGTGTTGAAAAATGCAACCGGCAAATATCATTATCATTTTTTTGAAGAGCATGCAGATCATCTGTTTATCCCGTTTGAAGACCGGAGCGGGATGTCCAATGAACAGCTTTACCAATATGCTGTAAATTTCTTCGACGAAAAAGGCTATGAGATCTATATCCGCAACGCCTCGTACCTCGGCTTTTACACTTTTCAGATTCTGGTACCCTCCTACAGTGAAATATACAACAATGGGATCCTGCGATTGAAAGAGAAATCGGCTCACGAAAAGGCCGTCCATACCGTATTTCATTTGTCGGAGGCGACAGAGAAAGAGTGTAAAAGTTTGATCACTTATCTAAAGTACAAAGAAAACTTTGCTTTGGAAAATACGCTTCCATTTCTGGTTAAGCTTCCTTTGAAATTACAGAACGGTGTTAAAGAGAAATATTTTATTTATCTGCTGGCATGTTTAAAGCTTCAAGATTATAAAGAAGCGGCAAGAATATGCGGCATCATTCTTTACTTTGCGCTGCAAACGAGCGAGGCGGAATATTTCAGATGCATGAGCATGTACCTTAATCTTATGGAAGAGGATGGGAAAGGGAATATGATTACTGTCTTGAACCAATTCCATGATCCTTCTGTTGTGAACGCTGTAGCGGCTGATTTGAAAGATTTTGACCGTATGATTAGAAAATATGGATTTATCTGTAATGATTATCAGTGCGGCCAATGTGAAAACAATCTGGTCTGCGATTATGAGAAAGTAAAAGATATGATGCTGAAATTGAAAACGGCTTATAAAAAGGCGGCGCCTCTGGAACAAAGAGAATTATTTTGTAAAAAAAGTAAGATCCATGATACAAAAACTGCTATAAAATGATAATATTAGATTAAATATGTCACAAAGCGGAAGTGTTTTTAATAAAAATTATAATAATAAATGGAGGTGTATTAGAGTTTGAAGACAAAAGATTTTATCAGCAAATTCAACGAAGCGGAAGTAATTCAGAGAATGACAAGCGTAAAGACCCCGGAAGAAGCTTATGCGGTTGCAAAAGAGTACGGAGTGACGGACAGCCTGAAAGAGTTTGTGGAGGAAATGACAAAATTCAAGACAGCCATCGATGAACTGTCGGAGGAGGATTTAGATGCGGTAGCGGGTGGTCTTTCTCCGGAAGTGGAAGTAACATTATTACTATCAGCATCAGCAGTTTCAGCGGCAACAGTGTCGGCGGCGGCATCAGCTATCGGAGCAACAGCGGTATCAATTGCAGCGGCTGCATCCGTGTAAAAGATAAGAAAAATGAGGTCAAAACTTATGAAGACAAAAGATTTTATCGGCAAATTCAACGAAGCGGAAGTAATTCAGAGAATGACAAGCGTAAAGACTCCGGAAGAAGCTTATGCGGTTGCACAAGAATACGGAGTTACGGACAGCATGGAAGAGTTTGTGGAAGAAATGACAAAATTCAAAGCAGCCATCGATGAACTGTCGGAAGAGGATTTGGAGGCGGTGGCAGGAGGACTGTCTCCGGAAGCTATAATTTCATTGGCTTCAGCAACAGCAGCATCAGCAGTTTCAGCAACAGCAACAGCAGTTTCAGCAACAGCAACAGCAGTTTCAGCATCGGTAGCAATAGCATCGGCAGCAGCTTCCGCATTAGTATCAGCTTCTGCTGGAACAGCGGCAACATTAGTATCAGCAGCAACGGGAGCATCTGTGGGAGTATCTATACTGGGAGCATCGGCGGCAGCAGCCGTGTAAGATAAGTGAAATGAGGTAAAACAAATGAAAATAATAGAATTTATCAGCAAATTCAATGAAGAAGAAGTAATTCAGAAAATGCAATCCGTAAAAAGCCCGGAAGAAGCCTATGCGGTTGCAAAAGACTATGGAGTAACGGACAGCTTGGAAGAGTTTGTGGAAGAAATGACAAGATTTAAAACAGCTATCGACGAACTGTCGGAAGAGGATTTAGAAGCGGTCGCCGGCGGTCTGTCGCAAAAGGAAAAAGATGATATTATATCAGTTATAGAGATCTCAGTGTCAACAGTAACGGCAGTAGCCACAGTATCGGCATTATCAGCAGCGTCAGCAGCGCTCTAATAAGCCATATATAAAATATTGCTGGATTATGATCCGGCTATATTCTTCTTGGAGGAGTTACGAAAGCATCAGCGGCAGCAGTGGCATCATCAGCAGCCGTGCAATAAGGATAAGTAAAAGGAGACAAAAGCAAATGAAAACAAAAGAATTTATCAGCAAATTCAATGAAGCAGAAGTGATTCAGAGAATGCAATCCGTAAAAAGTCCGGAAGAAGCCCATGCAGTTGCAAAGGAATATGGAGTCACCGACAGTCTGGACGAGTTCGTGGAGGAAATGACAAAATATAAAGCAGCCATTGACGAGCTGTCGGAAGAGGACTTGGAAGCGGTGGCAGGCGGTCTGTCGCAAAGGGAAAGAGATGCTATTGTATCACTGGTGAAGGTATCAGCGTCAGCAGCAACAACAGTAGCCACAGTATCGGCAGGTGCAGTAGCGGCAGCAGCGCTCTAATTAAGTCTTATATAAAATATAGCTGGATTTTATCCGGCTATATTCTTCCGGGAGGAGTCACGAATCGCATGGATAAAGCACAAATAAAAGGCAAGGATGCAAAACCGCTGGATACAGTCAATAAAATAACGGCAATATTAGAAAAGCTGAATATTAATACGAAGCACTATTTTATTGAGCAATCTTTGGAGCATTGTTTTTCTTCCCGTGTATACGCAGAGGGAGAGCTTGAAAACTATATCGGAACCAATGGAAAAGGCACAACGGAAGAGTATTGCCTTGCAAGCGGATATGCAGAATTTATGGAACGCATCCAGAACGCGATGTTCCTGTATGATGCTCATATATTTGATAAGGCCCTGGCAGACGAACTTGATCAAACAAATAAAAATCTGAACTATTGCAGCTGGAGCGAGCTGCTGGTCGAAGAAGATTCCATTTTAAACAAATATGCGGATCTCTGTGCTGAAACAATCCGTGACTGCCCCGTATGGCTCAAAAGAAGTGTAGCCATAGAGCAGCTGAAATCAGCGTTTTCTTATTTGGAAAACAGGATACCGACCATTCCTTACTTTCATACAAATGCAAAAAGATATGAATGGATACCGGATAAGATCCTTAGGTTCTTCTTTATGAGCAACGGCATGGCCGCGGGGAATACTCTGGAGGAAGCCCTGGTTCAGGGCTATTCTGAAATCTTTGAGCGTATTGCGCAAAGAGAAATCATAGCAAAGCAGCTCACCCCGCCAAGAATCCCGGAAGAGGTGATCAATCGATTCCCGTATGTGAAAGGCGTAGTCAATGATATTGAAGCCGCCGGACCGTATAAAGTGATCGTGTGCGATTGTTCCCTGGGCAGGAATATCCCTGCCGTCTGCGGGATCATCGTTGACACAGATACGCATACCTTCGGAATCCGGTTCGGTTCTCATCCGAACCTGGGAATTGCACTGGAACGTGTATTTACAGAATCGCTGCAAGGCAGAAATCTGGAGCAGTTTACAAAATACAGCGCAGCCGTTTTTTCAGAAGCTTTAGAAGGCAGCGATCAAAACATATTTAACAATATGAAAATAGGCGCAGGTTTTTATCCTGTTTCGATTTTTGGTTCAGAACCCTCCTATGCCTTTGCCGAATGGGATTGGGACGGCAACGCTGACAATAAAGCGCTTGCCCGCAGGATGAGCAGGAAGCTGGAGGAAGACGGCTATGACGTTTATATAAAAGATGCTTCTTCATTAGGATTTCCCTCTGTCCATATTATCGTACCGGGATTAAGCGAGCTTCGTCCTTGCAGTCAATTATATTTAAAGGAGTTTAAACTAAAAGTAAACGTAACAGACGCGCTGATCCATATCGATGACGCAGATGAAAGAAGCGTTGAACAGATCATAAGGTATTGTAAAGTAATTCGGAATGCCCTGCTTGAAAATACCGTCAATTCCTTGTATGCGCTGCCTCTGAAGATGAAGTTCCATGGCGGCGGCGGAGAAATCGATTTTCTGACAGCAGTTTGCTACTATTATCTGGGAAATCATTTGGACGCATATCGCTATATGAATCTGTGCAGGAGCAGAATGCATCCCGACGAAGAGGACTACCGGTATGTATCGCTTGCGGAGACGTTGTTGCATGGGCTTGCAAATCAATATGATGAAGGTCTCATCCGGGATTTATTGAAAAGCATCAGCGATGAAGCAACATACGGCAAGCTCATGGAGGACTTTAAGGAGCCAAAAAATATTCTTAAAAAATTATATCCTCATTTCAAGGATTTTGACGAGATGAAACAGCGGACGGATATCAGCGCATACCGTGAGTTATCCGAATTTTATCGGAAGATCTATCAAGCGCAGGATGCGGATGACGCCGTGTTAAAGCGTCTGCATCTGTTATTCAATGACAATTAGAGGGGGGACAGAACGATGAACTTTGAGGAAGTTTTTCTCAGCCCAAAGGATTGCAATTGCAGTTTGTTTGAAAGAGAGCAGGACGCTCCCGTCAATATTGAGCATGCTTATCTGAAACCCTTCTGGAATTTTGTAAAACATAGGATCAATGAGAAAAATTTAAATTGGGAACGGTGTTTCAAAGAAGAATCGATGTTTTCTCTGAAAGGGTTTTATTTTTCCAATGCGCATAAATGGAGTGAAAAAACAATTTTATATTCCGCGTTACAGGAGCTTTCCCCTCTCAGCGCTCTCGAAAAATATCGGACGGTAGAAGGATATTCCCTGGAACAGTATACCGAGTTATGGATAAAATATTGCCGACAATATCCCGGCGTGGAGAAACGGATCCTGATATGGACGGAAGATTTTATCAGCCATGTTGCTGAAATTGTGAGCCGGACTCTGGATACCCGCGGAGAGATGACGGGCAAACTCCTTACGGAGCGGGCCGGCAAAGTGGAAAACATCGACGGCGGCGTCGCGGATATTCACGGCGGAAGATGCGTACATATCCTCACCTTTGAAAGCGGAGAAAAAATCGTATATAAACCCAGAGATTTGAGACTGGATCAGCTATGGGGCAGCTTCCTGAATTTTTTAACGGATAAAGCGGAGCTGGACCGCTTTAAAACCTATCAGTGCATTATAAAGGATAACTACGGATTTGAAGAATTTGTCCAAGCTTCCCCTGTAGCAGATCAGGAGGAATTCAAAGAGTTTTACTTTAACTTTGGATTTCTGCTGGGAGCAATTTATTTCCTGCAGGGAAGTGATTTTCACAGTGAGAATGTGATCGCCTGCGGGAAATATCCCGTGCTTATCGATCTTGAAACGATCGTAAGAAGCGGAAACATTACTGCGTTTCTGGATGTTGTAAGCAGCGCTAAGCCTTTCGAACTGGATAGCGTGATGCGGTCGAATCTGCTGCCGTATTTATCTCCGGGGAAAAATTATAAGGCCGGCTACGACGCGCTTACCGTCAGGCTGCCTGGGGCTATGAACCTGCCTTATACGCCAGACGGAGCATATGAAACCGGCAGAGAGCATGCGGATGACGTCATAGGCGGATTCGAACTGTGCTACAGGACACTGTTGGATTATGGCCGCGATTTGTTTCTGGAGGGCGGTGCCCTTGACGGGATAAAAACCTGCAGTGCCAGGTTTTTAATCCGCGATACGGGAGATTATGTCAAATACCTGAAGCTTTTATCAAGCAGAGAGTGCATGGAAGCGGAAAGCATATTTGAGAAAAAGCTCGGCAATCTGGAAAAGCTTTATCATTCCTTATCGGAAGGAAAAGGTATCCTGCAGAAGCTTAAGGGTTTTCTCGAGATCGAAAAAGAGTCCTTGCGCCGGGGTTACATCCCAAAGCTGACCATAAGTATGGATGAGGAGCTGCCGGGTTCAGAAAAGTATAAAACCTGTTATGACTATTTGATTCATAAACACGAGTTTATGAATGACGATGACAGAGAAAAGCAAATATTGACGATACGAAGAGTAATTTCGAATAAGACGGCCCGCGACGGAAGCAGGAAAGTAATCGAATATAACGAGGCGAAAAGAACCGGCGATGACTTCCTTGAAAAAAGTTTTGCTGAAGAATTGACGGGCTATATGAATCGCTGGCTGAAACGGTGGACGAGACTCATGGAAGCGGGTCGCGTATCGGGGTACATTGTGGAACCGGAGCACTATTATTATTACTATTCCGTTTTAGAGCATCCGTTCTCTGAAGGTTATTTAGGATTGGCGCCTGCATTGGCAGCCTGGTACAAGCTTACCGGGAGTGAGGATGCAAAGACCTTGCTGGAAAAAATCGCTGAAAAGCTGGAAGCAATTTTGGAAGCGAAGCCTCCGGCACTCTTTGGAGAAGGCTTGATCGACGGCCTGGACGGACTCTGTCTGATCCTGCGCTATACTGCCGAAACGACCGAATTACCTGGCTACAGTTCACTGTTGGAAATTGCATTAGACGCTTTGATTCAAAGGAAGGCAAAAGTAAATTATCTGAATCCGTCTCCGCTTTCCCTGTATTACTCATTGACAGCGTCTATTTACGCGTTGGCAATATGCAACAAAGGGAACGAGGAAAGGATCAATCACAAGCTTTACGAGCTCGTCTCAATGCAGATGGAATATGTGAATCATTCCCTGAAAGAATATCGCTACGGACTCATGAACGGGCTAGACGGTTTTATTCTGGCTGTTTCTGCAGCAAAGCGCTTTTTGCCGGACGGGTTAAATCAAAAGTTAGAAGACTTCATGAAACAGGCGAAGCTTTTGACTGAAGCAGCCGACAGCACTTGCGGGGGTTATTCCATTGCGGACGGTTATGCGGGACATATCATTGCGCGGGGGACGGGACGGTCGGACCTTAGACGGCCGGACCTTCATGGTTCTGACCTGCCGTTCGTAGAAAACACCAACTTCGCCTTTGGCAGTGCGGGAATTATCTACGTGCTGGATCTGGTTGGTAAACATGATCCGGGTGCAGGATATGCGGAACAGGCTGCACGGTATGCTGAATGGGTACTTAAAATAATTAATAAAGACGGTATCGTTCATAACCTGCCGTCACAGGAACCGATTCCTTCCTTCCAATACGGGGAAGGCGGAATTATGTACAGCCTGATCCACCATTTGAATCCGTCCGCTGTCGATCCCATTTTTTAACGTCGGCGTCAGTCCCCGACTGAAGCCCGCGGAACAAGTTGATTTGAATCAAGAGGTTACATATGAAAAAAATTATCGCGCTTGTCGGCTCTCGCGCAGGGGCAAAGTCCCATACCAAAGAACTCTGCGAGAAGCTGATCCATGAGCTGGGACAAGGATTAAAAGAGGAATTGTCTGCGGAAATAATCACTGCAGACCGGTGGCATATCAACGGCTGCCTTTCCTGCGGCTGCTGCTTTAAAGAAGGGCTCTGTGCCCAGGATAAAAAGGATGACATGGCTGCCATAAAGGAAAAGCTGTTATCCGCCGACATCATCCTGCTTGCGTCGCCGGTATTTGCTGCCAATATCAGCGGGGATATGAAAACCTTGATCGACAGGCTGTCCCTTTGGCTGCATATCATGCCTCTGATCGGCAAAATCGGGATTCCGGTCTGCACGGCAAGCAGTAATCATGCAAACCGGGTAATCGATTATCTGAAAGAAATGCTGGAGTATATGGGGGCTTCCGCCCCGGTCAGTGCAGCGGCATATGTTGATTTTGGAGATGTTCTCATGGGGGATGAGAATAACCTGAAAAGCTATCTGAAAGAGAAAGCCGGTATCGTTCAGCAGCAGATTAAATCAGGCTTATCATTTACCGAAAAGCAGGAGAGGGTATTCGGATTACAGAACGCAAAATTTAAGAAACAGCTCCAGTTCCTGGAGCTTTATCCTTCATTTCAACATACCTTCGGCGAGGCAGTCCAGTGGAACAGACTGGGATATGATAAATATGATTCCATCCATGAAATAGCATCACAAACGTTCATAACGAAATCCGGGAGAGATCAATATTCGATTTGGTGAGTTTACAGTTGAGCTTCAGAACGGCTGCGATCCACAGCGAGTATTCGAAGTCCTGAGGATGCTGAAGGCATTATGACAATACGTAGATTTCCTGTCAAGACTGCAGTCTATCTTTCCTGCGGTCATATTGATATGCGAAAGTCAATTAATGGGCTGGCAGCCGTAGTTCAAGGAACCTTTGAGCTAGATCCTTTTCAAGGGGCCCTTTTCGTTTTCTGCAACAAGGACGAGAACAAGATCAAAGTCCTACATTGTGACAAGGACTACTTCGCACTTTACTACAAACGCCGCGAGCGTGGCCGATTCTGCTAAAAAGTATACCCTTCTATGAACGAGGATGTCTGAATTTCAATGATTTTACGGCATTCTTTTCTTGTTTTTGGTGCTGTTCCATGGTATGATAAATGTATGAAAAACGTTAAGATTTCAAGGGATTTATCCTCCCTTTCAAGAGAAGAATTAGAGTAATTGCAAATTTAACAACTACTGCAAATCGGATATCACTTGCCACCAAGGCCTCACCAGGTTCGAGCGGCATCTTTTTTACCGCTTCAAGGCACGTTGAGTGCGTGGCATTGATGTCAAAGGTTGATAAATAAGAGTGTAAAGATGCTTGATATAAAGGGGTTTTCGTGATTTTGAGCTCATATTCAAGCTGGGTTCCAGGTCATGGAAATATATGC
>JAQWBM010000051.1 GCA_028706405.1 Eubacteriales bacterium | reverse complement strand
TCAGTATTTCTGCTTCTTTTTTACTGAGCGTTAATTTGATTTCATTTCCTTTGGTTGCGCTGCCTGCATCCACCTTGAAAGTAGATAACTGAAAAATGCGTTCAATCAGTTCTTGATTTTCATTGATAGAAAGATACGGTGCCAGGCACGCAACTTATTAACTTATAGAGGCTAAGCTCAGCAATATGTGACTTAGCCTCTTTTTAATACTTGTGGAGATATTTTGATAAATCATATATACTTAAAGAAAATAAACACAATGGTTTCGATGTGCTTTCAATAAAGTATAGGATACTCTAATTATTTATTGCTTACACGGTAGTGTTGATAACAAGAGTAAAAGAGTGAGTGTGAGGAAATCCTAGTAAATAAAGGACTGATTTTATATTCTTGTTCGGAGAGGAAAAAACATGAAAAGCAAACTGGAAAATCCAAAAAGAGTGGCTGAGTTAAGCCCGAAGAACACTCTTGAACGGATTGGCTTAGGGGAGAATGACACCTTTTGCGATGTCGGAGCCGGCACTGGAATATTCACATTTGCGGCAACAAAGATAACAAAAGGCAAAGTATATGCTGTGGAGAAATCTGAGGAGATGCTTGCAATCTTAGAGAAAAGTACTAAAGATATGAACGCTCAAAATATTACGATTGTAAACGATATAAAAATGATGCCGAAATCATCATGTAAGATTGTTTTACTTTGCACCGTTTTACATGAGGTTTCCGATGTGCCCGGGATAATGAATGACATTGCCGGAATACTTATAAAAGGCGGGATTTTATCGATCATCGAGTTTCATAAACATCAAACGCCCATGGGACCTCCAATCGAGCATCGCCTCGATAGTTTAGAGTTGGATGAAATTATACGCAATTATGAATTATATAAAACAAACCAATTCACGTTGGGAGACAACTTTTATTGTTCAGTTTTTAAATTGGATGAAGAGCGATAATTTTCAGCAGACGATTATAATATGGACACAATCGTAGAAAGAGAGAAATCAAAATGAATAAATTTTTTCAACTAAAGGTTATCTTGCCTATAATTCTGGGGATTATAATCGGCGGACTCCTCTTTGCCTTAGGTGAGTATGATGATGCTCCGGGGTTGTGTGCTATTGGATTGTCAGTATGTTTTATCCTAATCATGGTTGGCGTCAATAAAACAGGCATCATTAAAAAAGGACTGCTTATTCCAATATTGCTGTTGTCTTTCGCTGCTTTTATAGCATTGATTACCACGTCAATTTTGCTTGATGGCGAATTCGGTGACAAGCCTTGGTATTCTGCCTTCGGGTTCGTAATAGCCCTTATTTTGCTGCTCGTGGGGTTATTAAGAATACGAATATTTCGAAAATCAAAATCATAAAAGAAGAGATGCAGTATCTGGCATGCAACTTATCAATTGGTACCCGGAGGTGATTATATATGCGGAGAGAAAAGGCTTGTAATAAATTTATAAAAAATAAAAAGCTAACTAAAAAGATTAATATTTTATTGTTGGTATTTGCTTTATTAATATTTAATGTGGTTTTCCAAGACGTTGCTCTAGCAAATATTACAAGCACTAATCTAAATATGAAGGAACCTATTTTTACTTCAGAAGAGAAGGATTACATAGCAAAGGTAGATATTATTAAAGCCGGAACCATTGGAGGAGCAGCGCCACTTTCCTTTAAAAATAAAGATGGAGAGATAGAAGGGATTTTTCAACAGGTATTGGATAGGGTATCGCAAATTTCAGGACTAACCTTTGAGACTAGAATTTATGATTCGGTTGAGACTTTATTGGATAGCGATTCTGATATTGCATATGGCATTTCAAAGAGTTATGCATTGGACAACATCATTTTATCTAAGCCGTTTTTAAAGACAGAAACCATTCTTTATATTAACTCTTCTATCAATGCAGATAAACTTGAAGACAAAATTTATGCAGCTGTTGGAGGAGGTGCTCTGCCTGAAGGGATTGAGGAAAAAAACTCTATTTACTATGCTACTAGAGAAGATAGTTTATATGCTGTAGATAGTGGAAATGCAGACTATGGATATGGAAATGCCTATTCAGTATCATATTATTCTTTGAAAAATGGATTTAAGAATATTGTTACGGTTCCGATTGGAAAAGAAACCAGGGAATATTGCATAGGTATATTGAATAGCGATGAAGAAATACTTCTGTCGATTATCAATAAATCTCTTGATTTAATTGATGAGAATCAAATCCAGACATTTGTTTTAGAGACAGCATCAAGTATTGAACGAGAAGTTACTATAGATATGATAGTTGATACTTATGGCAAGGAAATTTCTATAATTATTGCTATTGCTTTTATTATGTTAATTTTAATAGTGTTATATATTAGAAATGTGAGTAAGAAAATTAAAGAACAAAATAGAAGGTATGAAGTCTTATCTAAAATATCAAACGAGTATTTATATGAATATCATGCAAAGGGAAATGAGCTTAATTTATCTAATAAATTTAACGAACTATTTAACACCCAGGAAAGTAGATATGAAGTAAATAATATACTAAAAGGCATTTTACTTGATGAGAGCATAGATTGGACAAATTACACCATAAAACTTGCTTTACCTGAAGGACATACGGGGATTTTCAAAGCAACAAACTCAAAAATCCTTGACCATCGTGGAAGAATAGAAACTATCATTGGAAAACTTATAGATGTTAGCGAAGAAATTCATGAAAAAGAAAAGCTACTTATTGAATCACAAACAGATGGGTTAACGGGATTATATAATGCTTTGACAACAAAGAATCTAATTACTGAAAGAATTCAAAAAAAGGAAGATAACAGCATTGATGCATTTATTCTTATAGATTGTGATGACTTTAAGAATATCAATGATACATATGGACATTTAGTTGGAAATCACGTATTAGAGTCGATAGCAAATATCATGAAGCAAATTTTTAGGAAGAACGATATCTATGGACGTATTGGAGGAGATGAATTTTGCATATATGTAAAAGACATACCTTCTATTGAGTTTGTTCATGAAAGAATTCACAAATTAAGTCTTCAAATTAAAAAAAATAGTACGATAGAAAATGCATCTGTTAGTATTGGTATTGTTTTAGTTTATGATAAGGGTTCATATGAAGATATCTTTAAAAAAGCAGATGATGCTTTATATGAAGCTAAAAATAAAGGGAAGGGACAATTAGTTATTTTTAACGAGCTTAAATAATGCTTCTGCTCCCTATAACTAAGCTAATTGGCTGTAAATTAACACCGTGAAATGTTATCAAAAATTGGAGGTGCTCAATGAAACTGCTTCATCTTTCCGATCTTCATATTGGTAAACGTGTCAATGAGTTTTCCATGCTTGAGGATCAGGAATACATATTAACCAAAATAATCAACATTATAGATGAGGAACTGCCACAAGGGGTGCTTATTTGTGGCGATGTCTACGATAAGTCTGTCCCGTCAGCTGAAGCGATTGCCCTGTTTGATGATTTTTTAGTGCGCCTTGCTAATCGAGACTTAAAAATCTTTGTTATCAGTGGAAATCATGATTCGCCGGAGAGGATTGCTTTTGGGGCAAGGCTGATGAGCGCAAGTGGCGTTTATATGTCTCCCGTCTACAGCAAGGATATAACACCGGTAACATTGATGGACAAGCATGGTGACATCAACGTTTATATGTTGCCGTTTATTAAACCTGCGCATGTTCGCGCGTCCTTCCCAGATGAAGAAATTTTGTCTTACACAGATGCAGTACAAATTGCAATCGATCATCTAAATGTAGATAAAGATAAGAGAAATATCCTGCTTGCGCACCAATTTGTTGCAGGATCAGAACGCTCTGATTCGGAAGATATTTCCGTTGGCGGGTCTGATAACGTGACACCTTCTGTCTTTGATGATTTCGATTACGTGGCATTGGGGCATATTCACAAACCCCAGAGCATTACTAGAGAAACTATTCGATATTGTGGCACCCCTTTGAAATATTCCTTTTCAGAATCAGGGCATAAAAAATCAGTCACAGTAGTAGATATTGGAGAAAAAGGTAACATTGGTATTCGCACAGTGCCGCTCATTCCAAAGCGTGATATGGTGGAAATAAAAGGTACTTATATGGAATTGACCTCCAAAAGTTACTATGATAATTTGAACATCGAAGATTATTACCACGTTACATTAACTGATGAAGAAGGTGTACCGGATGCTATGAACAAGTTGCGTGTTATCTATAAAAATATTATGAAGCTTGATTATGATAACAAAAGAACTCGAAGCGGCGCAATTATTAACAGCACAAGCGACGTAGAAACAAAATCCCCACTTATGCTTGTTTCTGAGTTTTATGAACTGCAAAATAATCAGCCTATCTCTGATGATCAGAAAAACTTCGTATATACACTTATTGAAAAAATTTGGGAGGGCGAAAAATGAGACCAATAAATCTAACTGTTTCAGCTTTCGGCCCTTATGCTGGTACCACCACTTTTGATTTAGAAAGACTTGGTACAAAAGGGCTATACCTCATCACCGGAGATACGGGAGCCGGTAAAACAACTATATTCGATGCAATTATCTATGCACTCTACGGTGAAGCAAGCGGTGATATCCGTGATACATCGCTTTTTAGAAGTAAATATGCAGATAAGGGAACGCCTACCTTTGTAGAGCTTACGTTTGAGTATTCCGGAAAACAATATTTTGTAAAGCGAAACCCTGATTATGAGCGACCTACTAAACGTGGCGAGGGTTTCACTTTGCAAAAGGCAGAAGCAGTATTAAATTTACCTGATGGTAGAGTGGTTACAAAAACAAAAGAAGTGAATGCCACTATAAAAGAAATACTGGGTGTTGACTGTTCACAATTCATGCAGATAGCTATGATTGCACAGGGTGAGTTTTTAAAGCTTATTATTGCGTCAACGGAAGATAGGCAAAAAATATTTCGTGATATCTTTGGAACAAGATATTATCAAATTTTGCAAGATAAGCTGAAATCAGAATCAGCAGAGCTTGGGAAAAACTGTGAAGCCCTTAGAAATAGTGTAAAGCAATATATTGAAGGAGCAACCTGTAAGCCGGATGACGTGCTTGAAATTGAGCTTTCAAAAGCAAAATCATCTCAAATAACCATTACGGAAATTATAGAGCTTATAAATAAGCTAATTTACCAAGATCAAAATGAAAGCAAAGTCGCTTCAAATGAAATCGCAAAACTTGAAAAAGAAATTTCAGATGTAGCAACAGATATTGGTAAAGCAGAAGAAATAAATAAAGCAAAAAAATCTTTAGAAGATACTAGATTCACGTTGCAAGAAAAACAGCCATTACAAAAGCAGTTATCTGAAAGATTCAAACAAGAAAAATTAAAATTAGGCGATCGTGAAAAGCTGTCGTCAGAGATAACTACTTCAAAAAACGAACTTTCTAAGTATATGGAATTGATCGTTATTAAAAACGAGCTTTCAGATAAAGAAATATCTTTGAAAGAAAGTGAGAATAAATTTGAAGTTGTTACTAATTTTATAGTAGATATTGAGGCAAGAATAAAGGCCGATAAAGCAGAATTGGCATCTCTGAAGGAGTCCTCTGTTAACCTTCAATCGTTAAGGCAAAAGAAAGACAAACTATTAGAACAAAAACAATCTACGGGCGAACTTTCTAAAGAGATTAAAGAGTTAAAAAAACTAGAGAATAAATTGATAGTTGCTCAAAAGGATTATAGCAAGTTATCCGAAAATGCTGAAAACCATAAAGCTGAGTACAACCAAAAGTATAAAGCTTATCTCGACGAGCAAGCCGGATTAATCGCAAAAACATTGCAAAGCGGCGAAAAGTGTCCCGTTTGTGGCTCTTTAAATCATCCGGCTCCTGCAACTGTTACAGATTCAGCGCCGAGTAAAGAAGATCTTGAAGTTGCAAAAAATAATGCTGAAAGTGCTGAGAAAAAAGCAGCAGCTCAAAGTCAGGTTGCGGCAACCTTTAAGGCACAAACTGAAAGCAAAAAAGATGTTTTGCTAAAATTAGCATTCTCCGTTTTAGGCGATTGTTTATTTGAGGAGATTGAAAGTACCCTTACAATTAAGGAAAGTGACATTATTGCAGAGCAAATACAAAATGAAAAAGACCTGGCTGAAACAGAATCAAAAGTAAATAGGTACACGTCTTTAGAGGGAAGTATCCCAAAATCAGAGGAACAATTAAAAATAAAAATCGAAGAACAGTCTAGTATTAAATCACTAATTGCATCCCTTGTTTCGGCAATTAAAGCACAGACAGAAGCTTATGAAAAATTGAAATCAACTCTGAAATATATTGACAAGAAAGAAGCTGAGAATGCTTTAAATATACTTGAGGGAAAAGCTGCAGCGCTGAAAAAAGCTTATGATGATGCGGAAAAAGAAAATAATGATATTATAGAGCAAGTCAAAGAACTAGAGGGTAAAATAAAAGCTTTGGAAGAACAGCTAAAAGATGTAAAGCTTGTGAATGTTTCTGAACTTCAAGAGAAAAGGGGAGAGCTTCTCGGTAAAAAAACTTTGCTATCAAGCCAATTAGTGGAGGTTACCGCAAGGCTTGACCGTAATCGCCACACTCTAGAAGGAATAAAAAAACAGTCTGATATACTGGCTCAGACAGAGAGCAAATATTCGTGGGTAAAAGCACTTTCAAATACTGCAAATGGAAATATCAGTGGCAAAGAAAAAATTATGCTTGAAACCTATATTCAAATGACATATTTTGATAGGATTATTGCCAGAGCCAACACAAGATTTATGGTGATGTCTGGCGGGCAATATGAATTAAAACGTAAGATTGAAGCAACAAATAACCGTAGTCAAAGTGGTCTGGAACTTGATATAATTGATCATTATAACGGTTCTGAAAGAAGTGTAAAAACACTTTCGGGTGGGGAATCTTTTAAAGCGTCACTTTCTCTGGCGTTAGGTCTATCTGATGAAGTACAAGCTTCTGCCGGTGGTATAAAATTAGACACTATGTTTGTGGATGAGGGCTTCGGTTCTTTAGATGATGAATCTCTAAAACAAGCAATCAACACGCTTGCAGGGCTTTCAGAAGGAAATAGACTGATTGGAATCATTTCACATGTTGGTGAGCTGAAAGAAAAAATTGATAAGCAGATAGTGGTGAGAAAAGCAAAATCCGGCGGTAGCTTTGCAGAAATAATAGTCTGAATTTATTCCCTTCCGTGGGAGAAAGTTGGTGATATCATAGAAAACACATATACAACAAGTCAAGTTGCAAAGATAATCGGTATTCACCCAAATACAGTACGGATGTATGAGGATCTTGAACTAATTCCCAGGCCTTTGCGTAAATCAAATGGCTATAGAGTTTTCACCGATCTTCATATTGAACAATTCCGATTAGCTCGCACTGCATTCCATATTGAAATATTACAAAACGGACTTAGGGAAAATATTATAGAGGTCGTAAAATTATCTGCAAAAAAGCAATATGATAAGGCAATTAAATTAACACATCTGTATATTCAAGACATCAGAGTCGAAATCGCAAATGCGGATGAGGCGGTGGAAATTACTAAGGAGTTGCTGCAAGGATATTCGCAAACAAACACAGTCTTTTTGAAACGCAAAGAAATTTCGGATGCTCTTGGCATCACCATGGACACGCTTCGCAATTGGGAAATGAATGGGCTTCTTAATGTCAAGCGTAAAGAAAACGGTTATCGTGTTTATAGCAATGAAGATATACAAAAGCTAAAGATAATAAGATCTCTTCGGTGTGCAAATTATTCTCTTTCTGCAATTTTGCGTATGATGAACGCTTTAAACCGGAATTCTGAAACCAACATTGAACAAGCATTGAATACGCCAGGGGAATGTGAAGACATTGTTTCTGCTTGTGACAAGTTAATCCTATCCTTACATACTGCTGAAAAAAATGCAAATCAGATTGTGGTAATGTTAAACGATATGAAAAATAAATATGCTAACCCTCCAGTATAACACCAGACTTTTGCCTGGTGTTATACTTTTGTATCAAACAAATGGAGGAGTAGACAATGGAGGATATAATCACAGTAGAACATCTGTCAAAATCTTACGGTAATCTCAAAGCTGTTGAAGATTTCAGTTTTTCCGTAAAGAAAGGTACGGTGTTTGGTTTGCTTGGTGCAAATGGTGCAGGGAAGAGTACAACCATTGAATGTGTTCTGGGTACAAAAAAAGCTGACTGGGGAGTTGTCTCTGTGCTGGGAATGGACCCGAATGTCAATCGTAAGGAGCTTTTTGAACAAGTGGGAGTACAGTTTCAGGAGGCACATTATCAGGAGAATATTAAAGTCAATGAATTATGTGAGGTAACGGCTTCACTTTATAAAAGCTCTGCAGATTACAAGCAACTGCTCACAAATTTTGGAATTCCGGATAAAGGTGGCACACTCGTAAGAGAGCTTTCAGGCGGCCAAAAACAACGCCTGTTTATTGTGCTTGCCTTAATACCTAATCCCAAAGTAGTGTTTCTAGATGAACTTACCACCGGTCTTGACGCGAGAGCCAGACGAGATGTTTGGCAAATACTTATAAGGCTTAAAGCTGATGGGCTTACAATATTACTTACTTCTCATTTTATGGATGAAGTAGAAATCCTGTGCGACGTGATTTGCATTTTAAAAATGGGTAAATTAGTGTTTTACGGAACGGTTACTGAAGCAATTAATCAGAGCCCGCACGACAAATTTGAGGACGCTTACCTTTGGTTTACAGATGAGAGGAGTGCATATAATGAAAGCCTATAAAACTATAATTAAAACCGAGTTGAAGTTATCTTTACGTGGCATGGATATGTTGATTTTTGCAGTTATAATGCCTCTCGCTGTTCTTATCATACTGGGCATTATTTATGGGAATAAGCCCGCATTTGACGGATCAGACTATACGTTTATTCAGCAATCATTCGGTGCCTTGGCAAGCATTTCGATTTGTGCAGGCGGAGTAATGGGATTGCCCCTAGTCGTATCCGATTACAGAAGCAAGCAAATTCTGAAAAGATTTAAGGTTACCCCTATAGGCCCTTTTACAATTCTGATTGCAGAGGTTACCATATATTTTCTATATTCTTTAATATCTTTACTTACACTGTTTGCTGTGGCTAGAGTATTTTTCGGATTTGAGATGCAAGGAAGCTTATTGCAATTTATCCTTGGCTGGATATTGGTAATGGTTTCAATGTTTAGTATTGGTATGATGGTGGGTGGCATTGCCAAGAATACTAAAGTCGCAGGCATCATAGCAAGCATATTGTATTTTCCAATGCTGATTTTTTCGGGAGCAACGCTTCCTTACGAAGTAATGCCAATAACAATGCAAAAGTTTGTGGATATTTTACCATTAACACAAGGAATCAAAATATTGAAATCCGCAACACTTGACTTACCAATGAATAATGTTGTGTTGCCAATAATCGTAATGGTGGCAATTGCGATCATTTGCTCCTTCGTAGCAATTAGGTTTTTTAGATGGGAGTAAAATAAATACGCATTCTTATTGATTTAAGAGCATCATTGACAAAGTGGTCATTGAGAAGTTAAAATTGATGAAAATAGATTATTCTTTAAGTTAGATTGGAGAGGTGATAATGGGCAATACGGACAAATTTGAAATGATAGCTAATATATATGACACTTCTGAAAGAATCCAAATAGCAAAGGTGGTATCAGATGCCATTCGTGAATATTTAGTTGACGCTAATAACAAGAATGCTGTTGATTTTGGGTGTGGAACCGGTCTTGTTGGAATGAACCTGCTAAATGATTTCAAATCCATGCTATTTCTGGACACATCACAAAACATGATTAATCAAATAAAACAAAAAATTTCTGATTCTAATATACAGAATGCGGACACATTATGTTTTGACTTTGAAAAAGACAGTCTTTCGGATTTACGTGCTGATTATATTTTTATGGCCCAGGCCCTACTACATATTAAAGATGTTGAGTTAGTCTTATCAAGATTATATGATGTTCTAAATGTAGGAGGGAACTTGTTAATCGTAGACTTTAATAAAAATGAAGAAATAGAATCTGATATGGTTCATAACGGATTTGATCAAGTAGAGCTAACCGACATTATGGCTAAAATAGGATTCAGAGATATTCAATCCAAGACTTTTTATTCAGGAAACAAAATATTCATGGGGCATGATGCATCCATTTTTATTCTTGATTCTCAGAAATAGAATGAGGCGGGAGGAGGTTGCTGCTAATGGATAAGAAAAAATTAATCAGGATTATAATACCTATCTGCATTATTTTGATAGTGGCGGGAATTTGGATAGTTAAGAATTCTGATCAAAACTTGGAGGCTCCGGATAATCCAGGCTGGGAAGGTGATTCGGCAAACCTGGTCACACCACTAAATAATGAAGATTTTGCCCTAGAAACAACTTCTATTGATTTAGGATCATTAACAGCCTATGGATTACCTATCATCATAGATTTTGGAGCGGATTCATGCATCCCTTGCAAAGAGATGACACCTGTGCTAAAAACTTTAAATGCCGAAATGCAGGGCAAGGCCATTATAAAATTTGTTGATGTTTGGGAAAATAGTAACGCAGCAGATGGCTTTCCGCTTCAGGTGATTCCTACACAGGTATTTATCAACCCGGATGGCACGCCATATACACCAAGCGATGCTGTTAAAATTAAGTTTGATATGTATAGTTACGAGGATACCGACAAGCACGCCTTTACCGTCCATCAAGGCGGCTTAACAGAGGAAGAGATGAGAAGCATCCTCGTAGATATGGGGGTGGCCGAATGACTGAAATTCTGGAGAGCTTATCCGGGTTGATATCTGAAAGCGGATGGCTTGCACCCTTGTTTGCTCTTGTGGCTGGGTTTCTGACTTCCTTTACCCCGTGCTCTTTGTCTAGTGTTCCTCTTGTCATTGGATATGTCGGGGGAACCGGGCAGCGAGATACGAAAAAAGCATTTTGGCTGTCTGTCACATTTGCAGTAGGAACTGCAGTCACTTTCACAATCTTGGGGGTGACAGCATCGATTGCCGGAAAATTGATAGGCACTTCTTCTTCCTGGTGGTATATATTACTCGGGATTTTAATGATACTTATGGCACTGCAGACATGGGGAATCTTTGAAATCGTCCCTTCAAGTTATCTAATTTCTAAAAATACAAAAAGAGGGATGCTTGGAGCCTTTATCGCTGGGATACTAGGCGGTGTGTTTTCTTCTCCCTGCGCCACTCCTGTGTTAATTGCATTGCTGGCAATCGTAGCCGGGAAGGGGAGTGTACTTTGGGGAATATTGCTGCTTTTGCTTTATTCAATAGGCCACGGCATTCTTGCAGTTTTTGCAGGAACTTCAATTGGATTCGTTCAAAAAATGTCGGGCAACGAAAAATACGGTAGAGCCAGCACTGCTTTGAAAATAATAATGGGTGCATTGATTCTGCTAATTGGATTTTATATGTTTTATCTAGGCTTTTAAAAAGATGTAATAGGGTGTTTTATTATTTCAAAAGGGTAATTGAATCTGTATCAAATAAAATCAGCCTGTCTTCTCTCATTTTTGCTAACTCTCGAGATAAAGATGTACGTTGAACTCCGATTTTTTCAGCAAGCGCCTTTTTTGTTATATTTAATTTGATGTGATTGGAATTTTGACTTTTACTTTCGTAACGGAGATAGTTCATAATGCTTTCACGTATCGTTTTATTAATATAATGTTTTATCTTGTCCCCAAGAATAAACGCATGGTCAGAAATAAGCTCCAAATATGTTCGTAAAAAGATAGGGTTATTATATAACAATTCAAATAAAGCTTCTCTATCAATCTCCAATATATCCGTAGGCAATTGTGATGATACGGTCATAGGATAATAAGGATTTTTTGAAAACAGCAGGTTTCCGCCTAAAATATCATCTTGATAAAACTCCGAAATTGTAAACAGATCTCCGGACTCGTCAATGCGATCTACAACAACCTTGCCGGATAAGATTATTTCTAATTTACTGCATGTCTCCCCATCAAAATGTATAACGCTATTTTTCTTATAGGAAGTTACTTTGAAATTTCCATTTTTAATGTTAGTTAGTATATCCTTATCAGATAAAGACTTTACCACGGTTGTACTTCGAATTAAATTTAAATTAGTATTCCGAGCCATATATAATCCCTCCGTGTGTTACGTTGGTAACACCTTTTTTATTATTGTAGCGTTATAATAATAAAAAATCAAAAAGTAAAGGATGGAATATCATGAAATTTATTATTTATGCAATACGTGTTTTGTCTTTTGCACTATTGTAAGTTGTAAAATGAATTGCCCAAAAGAATAAAAAAAGGTTCCATTGAGGAACAAAACCGATTAAACTTAAAGCTGCGAAACCAAAGCAATCGGGGTGAACTCAATGGAACAAGGAAAGCATACCACAAAAGCACGGAAATGGAAACAATTAAGTGAAAGAGAGCGATATAAAATTGAAGCACTCACGGGAGCGGGGCTTTCACCTCATGAAATTGCTGTTCAGCTTGGGCGCGACAGGCGAACAATTGAAAGAAAGCTAATACGTGGGAGCGTAGTGCATCGGCGCCTTAATCCTTATGTAAGCCGAAATCCGAAAGTGAAGGACTATTTGGATGAAACGATGTATGCGGCAGACATGGGACAACGACGAGCGGAAGAAAACGCCGGCAACAAAGGTCGCGGGTTGAAAATAGGGCATGATCATGCATTTGCCCATCACTTGGAACAGCGGATTGGAGAAGATAGTTTCTCGCCCGATGCTGCCATAGGAGAGATAAAAGCCAAGGGTCTGAATTTCAAGGTAACCTTATGCACAAAGACAATATATAACATGATAGACAGAGGAGATTTCCTGAACCTTACGAATAAAAATCTTCCTGTAAAGAAGGACGGAAATAAGCGGAAATATCAAAAGCTTCGTAAGGTGGCTCTGAACAACCGTAAGGGACGAAGCATTGAAGAGCGCCCAAAATTCATAGACCAAAGGTTGGAACCTGGGCATTGGGAGATGGACTTGGTAGTCGGGAAAGGCCGTTCTTGTCTGCTTGTCATGACAGACAGATACCCGAAGTATTTATCGAAGGAGATACGATTGTATCATGCTTTGGAGTGATGAAAAACTTTCTCAAAAAGAAATGTCCGACATGTTTGTAATCCTTATAACACCAAGCCCTTCAACTTTCAGCATCTGGGGGTTAATTTACTCTCTGCTCATAATTTCAGTAATTATAATGATAGTAAAAAAGAACGATTCATATTATAAGAGAGCAACAAATCAGATTACTAAACTTTTTAGAATTTCGTGCATCTTAAATATGGCGTGGATTGTTGCTTTCTCATATGTACAGATCGAGCTGTCCGTATTGTTTATTTTTGCATTTGTAATCACATTAGCCCTAATTTGTCAGGAACTCCTGAAGGTGGACGACGGAAAGCATTGGCTACTTCCTTTAAGTTTTGGTATCTATACGGGCTGGTTACTCATAGCAACTGTAGTTAATACGGCTGCAATGCTTGTCAAGCTGCAATGGAATGGCTTTGGCATTGCAGATGATATGTGGTCGATTATTGTACTTATAATTGCAATTGTTTTAGTCATTATTGTACTCTCGAAAATTCGAAATGCAGCGTTCCCTCTACCCGTTGCATGGGCATATTATGGAATATATAAATTTTTAAAGGCCCCTGAAGGGTTCGCCGGGCAATTTGAGCTTCTACAGAACTTGGCGCTCGCAGGAGCTGTTGTTCTTGTGATATTGGTGGCAATTCAATTTTATAGAAATAGCTTCTCAATAATTCACAAGCGTTAGACAATTTTATAGAATCCTACACACCTTACAAAATGCGCTGAGATGTAAAAATCTTGGTGCGTTATTTTATATTAAATACGGGCTTACCAATATTTACATATTGCCTAAATTAATACTTATAGATTAAAGTATTAGAAAAGGGGTGCGTGCAAATTGAAGGTAATCTACAAAAGAATTTTAATAACAGTAATATGTATCATGATGCTTTCCACCTTTTTAAGTTTTGAGGCAGACGGGCAGCAAAAGTCAGAGACTAAATTTAATATGTCTTACGTCTATTTTGGAAATTCCTCATCTTATAACGATTATGTAGATAATACAAAGAATTCTCTGGACGAAATATCACCAAATTATTTTATTATTGATCAAAGCGGTAATTTATCCCTTACTTCAGCGCTTAATAAAAAATTTATTGAAGACATGCATAAACGTGGAGTACGGGTAGTTCCTTTCATAAGCAACCATTGGGACAGAACTCTGGGGCAAACAGCGTTAAGTAATAGAAAAAAATTAGCATCTGATCTTGCTGAAGTAATAAATACATACGATTTGGATGGAATTAATGTAGACATTGAAAATGTTACAGAGAAAGAGCGAGAACAGTATACTGATTTCGTGCGTTTACTCCGGGAAGCACTTCCGGAAGACAAAACCATTGCTGTAGCTGTAGCTGCAAATCCATTTGCGTTTACAACAGGATGGAAAGGTTCATACGACTATACCGAACTTGCCAAATACAGCGACTATTTGATGTTCATGTCTTATGATGAGCATTACCAAAATAGCAAGCCGGGAGCTATAGCAAGCTTATCTTTTTCGGAGAAAACCCTTGAGAATGCATTAAATAAGGTACCGAAGGACAAAATTGTACTCGGTATACCGTTTTATGGTCGAATATGGAAGAATAATTCCGGTGATTTTCAGGGCAAAGGAGTAAGCATCAAACAAATAGAAGAGCTCATAAAAACTTATAAAGGTGAAGTAACATTTGATGATAAAAGCAAGTCCCCGTATGCGGTAATCACTATCAGAGAAAAAGATCCAAAGCCAAAGATTTACAGCGATATCCTTACAGCCGGAACCTATACCATTTGGTTTGAGAGCGAGGAATCGATCAAGCATAAGCTGGAATTAGTACAGAAATTTGATATTAGAGGTACTGGAAGCTGGAGTCTGGGAGATGAGGGAAAAAATACCTGGAATTACTATAAGCTTTGGCTGAACGGATGTTATTTTAATGATGTCGAAGGTCATTGGGCAACAGATTATATATTATCTGCTTTTAAAAATGATTTAATATTAGGCATGACAGAAAATACTTTTAAGCCGGATGAATCTATTACAAGGGCGCAAGCTGCTGTCATAATGGTCAGACTTCTGAATTATGATGCTTACGAGGAAAGAAACAAAAGTTTTGATGACACCTTAGGTCATTGGGCACAGGCAGAAATTGATACTGCCAGGCGAAACGGGATTATCAACGGTGTAGGTGACAATCTTTTCGAGCCAGAAGCCTCGGTAACTAGGGAACAGATGGCAGTTATATTTGACAACCTGCTAAGAGAAAGAATAAAATCCGAAGCCGAAGTCAATAGTAATAATGTTTTCCCGGACGTTACCATTGAAAATAATCCTTGGTCATACGAATCTATCGCTTTAATGAAAAAACACGGCATTGTTTCTGGTTTTGAGGATGGTTCATTTAGGCCAACTCGTACTCTTACAAGGGCAGAGATGACTGTTTTGTTAGACAATGTTTACGGATTCATAGGACGATAGATAGATATAGCTAAACATAATATCCAAGGCTTGGGACTTGAATAGAGTAATTAACTGTACGGGCATAATCCTAACGGTATAAGGGGAGAAAATGATATAAAAATATAATGGAAGTGTATATGATGACAGTTTTTGATAAGATTAAAGAAGAAATAATGGCTGATACAATGAATTATTCCTATACAAGAGAGGGGATTCCTCCTTTGTTTAAAGCCTCTAATAATGCTCGTATTGTAATAGTCGGGCAGGCTCCGGGACGTAAAGCAGAAGAAACTCGTTTGTTTTGGAATGATTTAAGTGGGGATCGCTTGAGAGAGTGGCTGGGTATATCAAGAGAAAAATTTTATGAAACAGATTGTATAGCTCAATTACCTATGGATTTTTATTACCCAGGGAAAGCTAAAACTGGCGATGTACCCCCACGAAAGGGATTTGCAGAAAAATGGCATCCACGATTACTGAAAGAGATGCCAAATATTGAAACGATAATTCCTATTGGAAATTATGCACAAAAATACTATTTAGATAAAAGATGCGGGAAAAATCTAACTGAAACTGTGCGAAACTTCCAAGAATATTTACCGGAATATTTGCCGTTAGTTCATCCTTCGCCATTAAACTATGGCTGGTTAAAACGAAATGCATGGTTTGAAAAGGATGTTCTGCCTATTTTGAAATTAATAGTCAATAATAGTATAAACAAGCATTAAGAGTCGGGATAGGAGATAATGTCACGATTTAATAAAGTGCTTGTTTCTCTTTGTCTGAAAAGCCCTTAACAGATTTCTGTTTTTTTGATATAATCATCTGCAGTGCGTTTTAAGAAAAGAGAATAAAATGAGACAAAAATTAAAGGCGGATCTAGCATTGGTATCAGTTGCATTGCTATGGGGTGTCAGCTATCCGATAACCAGCGTGGTATTGAATCATGTTGGTCCATATAGTTATCTAGCCATAAGATATTTACTGGCTGCTATTATATTGTTTCCTATAGCATTTAAGAATTTAAAAAACATAGACAGCAATACCCTAAAAGGCGGCATATTTATTGGATTGTCTCTATTCTTAGGGTGTGTTCTTCAAACAGTTGGCCTTTTATATACCACCCCAAGCAAATCAGGATTTCTTACGGGAATTAATGTAGTATTTGTCGCAATTTTTGTTGCAGTAAGTCATAAAAAGATTCCTGATTTTAAAAGCAATTTGGCAGTTATATTGTCAATCATTGGACTTGCTTTTATCTCTTTAGACGGAAGCATGCGCATGAATATAGGGGATGTCTTAACGATATTTTGTGCCATTGCTTTTGCGGCCCAAATTTTGCTGGTCGATAAATATTCAAGAGGTGCGGATGTAATCTTAATGAGCCTTATTCAAGTGCTTGTAGTCGGCATATTTAGCCTTCCTCCGGCAATAATGCTTGAAGGGCTTGCAATATCAATTAATCGTGTTACGGTTGCGTCAATCATTTTTACGGCTATATTTTGTACGGGAATCGCTTATATAGTGCAAAATAAAATGCAACCCTATACAAAACCAACCCATGCAGCTATAATTTTTCTGTCCGAACCTGTTTTTAGTGCTATATTTTCAACCTTTATAGGGGATAGATTGACCGGAAAAACTCTAATTGGGTGCATTTTTATAATGCTTGGGATGATAGTTGTTAATCTTAAATTCAAGATTAACAGGCAACAAGAATCGAGCGACGAATAATTAAAAGTATTTCTTGTTACATTAAATAATAAAGATGGACAATCAAAAATTAGTAATGTAGACTAATAGGAATAAAAAAACATTTTTATGCGGCTCAATGGACTGACGACATTTAGTATTGTAGCTTGTACTGGGAATATGGTGAATATGAAAAAAGATAATAAAAAAAGCGTATACTTATTATTATTACTTATAGTAGGTTTGATGATTGCTTTATTTGTGTATTCCGTTAATATAACGAAAAAAGATTACTTTGTTTCCATAGGTAAGCAGGCAATGAATTTTAGCCTAATTACATCTGATAATGTAAATCTGAGCAATAGTGAGGTGGAACGCTTGATTGCATTGGATTTTGAAGAGCTACTGGAAGATGAAACAAATATTGTATTTGAAAATCAAACACGGAGATTAATGCGATCTTTAGATATTAAGTATATATATATGATACATCAGCTTGATGATAAACAAACCAGATATCTTGTTACGGATGAAGATGAAGAAGATTTTGGATTGCCTGCAGGAACAAGGCTCAATACAATTTATTTATTGGATTCTGTGGTGGATATCGAAACACGATTGAAAGATACTGATTATCAAGGGTATACAGACAAAGATAGATATACATATTTACAGGAAGAAATTCAACAAATCTATGACAAAAGAGAGCCTGATTATTTATTTTATAAAGATAAATGGGGGACCTATATAACCGGCTTTTCTCCTGTTTACTCAACTGAAGGCAACTATATAGGCATGCTGGGAGCAGACATTTATATTAGTGAATACACTAATTTTGTGGACCAAAGGGGCATATTTCTCGTAGTGTTTTGCTTGTTAATCTTGATACTTATTTGTGCGATGTTAAGAATATATAAGAAGAATCTCCTCATTGAAGCTATAGTTGATAATTTAAACTCAAAGGTTTATTACGATGAAATTACCGGACTTTATAATCGAACAATGCTCAAGGAACAGAAAGATAGATATAGAGATTTTTCAATTGAAAAAGAGATGACTGTTGCTGCTCTCATGATAGATATCGATTCCTTTAAAGGTATTAATGATAAATATGGTCATCTCAAAGGTGATGAAATTATAACAACTATTTCCCATATCATCAAATCAGAACTACAAGGTAACGGACAGGCCTTCCGCTACGGCGGCGATGAATTAATGATTTTGTTTTTAAATAATGAACTAGACGAAATACAGGCAATCGCTGAAAGAATTCGATCCAAAGTGAATAAAATAAGCTTTCCGGATATTAAGGAAGAAATTACAGTAAGCATTGGGATTGCATTCAAGGATCAAAATCGTGAAATCGATTTTATAACCCTTATGAAAAATGCCGATGATATGATGTATATGTCTAAGGAAAAAGGTGGGAACTGCGTCAGTTTGTATAATGTTTAAAAGCATTGTATCATTTATCGCATACTACATGGCATAGGAGTAAATAGACAATGCTTGAACTTAACATTCAAGCATTGTTTTTTATTCATACAAATAGCTTTGCGGTAGTGGCAAACACAAAGCAAACGGATATTCCAATTATAGTGGGAACGATGAATGAAACTGCCGTCCATTTCAGACTTTGAGTTTCTTTTTTTATTGTAAGGCAGGTTGTTGAGCAGGGCCAGTGCATTAATGAAAATAACATTGTGCTGATTGCTGTAATCCAGGTCCATCCATTATCAACCAGCAGTTTCTTCAACTCCCATAAGCTATCAAGTTCCAATATGCTGCCGGATGACATATAGGCCATTATAATAATCGGAACAACGATCTCGTTGGCGGGAAAGCCCAGAATAAATGCCAAAAGAATAACGCCGTCCATTCCCAGCAGTTTTGCGAAGGGGTCTAAGAAATTTGAGCAATAGTTGAGTAATGTTATATCACCCAATGAAATATTAGCCATAAGCCATATGATTAAACCTGCAGGTGCTGCGACTATCATAGCCCTTCTAAGCACAAAGAGTGTTCTGTCAAAAATAGACCTCACAATGACCTTTCCGATTTGAGGCTTGCGATATGGGGGAAGCTCCAGCGTGAATGACGATGGAATACCCTTCAAAATGGTCTTAGACAATATCTTTGATACTGCAAGTGTCATAAAAACGCCTAAAATGATCAATCCAG
>JAQWBM010000050.1 GCA_028706405.1 Eubacteriales bacterium | reverse complement strand
ATCTGCAGCCATCGTAAAAATGTCAATTGCTGTTCCTGTTGTAAACGTAGTAGCTCCGTCCCCCACGGCTACGTCAAACTTGGCTACACGAACCGTATCCTTACCGCTCACCGCTGTGGTGTACTTGGCGAATGTGCCTGATACCAAAGATGCTGTGACCAATGTCAGTACCAATGCCAGAAACCCAATCCTGGCTATCCAATTTTTTTTCATAATACCATCCTCCATAATTTACTTATCATTTCAATTAAAAGCTTTTTTCAAATTCATCTATGTACACGCCTTTCGGCCTTATATTGACTCATCCGGTTTTTATGGCAAATTACCGAAAAGTTGATGCAAGAAAAACACAAACTTCTGATTTGCAGATTTTTACTGCGATTAAAAGGGATCAATCTTCTTCCTTCATTCTTTGCTGCATTTCCGCAAGCTTTTCTTCCAATTCTTTGGTCCTCTCACGCTCCCTCTTTTCGTAATGACGTCTGCGGAATATATCGTAAAGTATGAAAAAAATCAACGGCAAAGCGATGAATATGACCATCCCGAGAGGCGTTTGCATAAACATGGCTGTGTTTCCAAGACCACTGATCTTTGAAAGGTAGAGCCCTTCGATCTTTTCATCCGTGACGATGATCCGGTCTTCTGTGTTGTTGTTATCCCCTTTCGTGATATACTGTCTTTCATCTTCCTCTGCGGTGATCGCCATGATCCTGTGCGTTATAACGGAATTTCCTTCACGGAAAGCAACGATGTCGCCTTCTTTGAGACTATCCGCGGGGGTTTCCTTGACAAAAGCAAGATCTCCCGAATAAAACACAGGCTCCATAGAACCGCTTAGTACGATAAAGGGTTTGTAACCCATAAAGTCAGGTACTTCTTCCGGATTGGTAAATGACTTGACAATCAGTGTCAGATTGATTACCAACATGGGGATCAGTACTACGCATAGCAGGATGCCTATCACCTGCATTACCCGATTGCCCGTTTTCATTTTCGCCATTCTCCCTTCCTTATTTATACCCATTTTCTATTTGTCTACCTCTCTTTATGAAGTTTTAAGCATTTTTAAAAAATCCGGCAGCAAATAGAATTTCATTTGCAGCCGGACTATCTTAGCATTTATCATGCTTTAGACTCGAGGCTTTGCGTCCCGGCCTTTCGACCGGTTTGCCCTTGTTTGATGCCCATTGTATTGCTGAAGAACATCCATTTTTTTCTATCATATGTTATTAAACAATTGTATATTAACTTAGTCCATATTTCAACAGTTTTCTTAAATATTGCTAGGTTTCCGCAAAATAATTGTCATAATTTTCAGTTTTTTTATCTTTCGATGTTATTTCACCCCCTTCATTCTCCGGTACAGGCTCAGATTCCGGTAATGCCGCAGCTTCTTGTTCCGATTCTGCATCCGGCATTGCTTCTGTTCCGGGAATCATCCCGAGCTCCGGCGCTGTTTCTGTTTCAAGTACCATCTCGGGTTCCGGCGCTGTTTCTGTTTCAGGTACTATTTCGGGTTCCGGCGCTGTTTCTGTTTCAGGTACTATTTCGGGTTCCGGCGCTGTTTCTGTTTCAGGTACTATCTCGGGTTCCGGTGCTGTTTCTGTTTCAGGTACTATCTCTGGCTCCGGTGCTGTCTCCGTATCAAGTATTGCATCCGTATCCGACTGTGCTGAAATCGCGCCCTCTGTTATTCCTTCGGTTTGATCATCCGGACTAACAGGCTCAATCATATCAGAAATTTGTTCCGAAGGAGACATCTCAGGCAGCTCTTCCGGCGGAAGTCCTTCAATCAGCTCTTCAATCGGCAATACCGGTATCTCTGGCCCTACGGGTCCTGTTGCTTCGCTGGTCACGGTGCCTGTATAGGCTCCCATTCCCGTTGCAACGACCTGTATCAAGCATCCTTCATCTTCCGCAGTCAGCGTATAGGTGCTTGATGCAGCTCCAATAATATCTTCATATCTTCCGACAGCAGCGTCGCATTTCTTCCACTGATACGCAACCTCTGCAGCTTCAGGATCCAAGGCGCCTGCCTCAAGCGTTTGCCCGACCTGCGCTGTTCCTATGATTGCTTCGATCCCGGTGATTGTTGTCGCTTCCTCCGCCATCAAAGGCATCATCAGCAGCAACATCATACCCATCTCTATGTTTGAATCAACAGGTCCGGTGGCGGCACTGGCCACAGTTCCTGTGTAATTACCGGATCCGCTGGCAACAACCCGGATATATTTATCCGCATCGCTTGCCCTTATAACATAAGTATTCAAAACCTCGTCTGCAATATTTGCGTAATCGCCATCTATCGTTGCACTGCGCTGCCATTGGTATGTTACGGTTGCATTTGACGGGGTCGGAGTCCCTGCGGTCAGAGTTTCACCAACCTCCGCAACACCGTTGATTGCTCCGATGGCTGTAACCGGCGTTGTGGCGTTGCCTACACGTCCGACATACGCGCTTGTCGCCGTTCCTGTATATGCTCCGGTACCTGTTGCCACGACCCTTATGAAAGCGCCGTTGTTCGCAGATGTCAACTGGTAGGTTTTTGAGGTGGCGCCGTTCAGATCCGCATAGGAACCCCCTGCTGAGCTTGCTTGCTGCCATTGGTAGGTCACCGTCGCTCCATATGGACTTATTGTTCCTGCAGTAAGAACTTCTCCGGGATTTGCTATTCCTGCAATCGGACTGATCGATGTGATCTGTCCGGCCGCCACCGGTCCTACCGAGGCGCTTGTAACCGTACCCGACCATGTTCCGGATCCGGTTGCCTGAACCTTTATATAATAATCCTTATCGCCCGCTTTCAGTGTATATGTGCCGGAGGTTGCCCCCGGAATATTTTCATAAGTTCCATCGAGTGTTTCACTTCTCAGCCACTGGTAAGTAGCAGTCGCGCCGGCCGGACTCAGCGTTCCGGCTGTAAGGGTTTGGTTTACTTGGGTTGTTCCGCTGATAGATCCGATCGCAGTGATTGGAGTTGTCGTATCAGTGACCGGTCCTGTATATGCGCTGGTCGCCGCACCGGTATAACCTCCATAGCCTGTTGCCGTTATTCTTAAATAATATCCTTCATCACTTGCAGTCAGAGTGTAGGTACTGGAGGTCGCTCCGGGAATATCCACATAAGCGCCTGTTGCCGAGTCGGATCTCTCCCATTGATAGGTCGCTGTTGCATTGGATGGAGACAGGGTTCCGGCAATCAGGGTCTGACCTACCGCTGTTGTTCCGCTGACGGGTCCGATAGCGGTGATCTGACCGGCAGTAACCGGTCCTTTATATGCGCTGGTCAGCGTACCGGAATAAGCGCCGGATCCTCTTGCAACCACCTTGATATATTTATCTTTATCCGCCGCCGTCAGTTCATATGTCGCCCCTGTGGCTCCGTTTATATTGATATATTCACCATTGGCAGTTTCGCTCCTTTGCCATTGATAGGTCGCCGTGCCTGCCGGAGTCAGTGGACCCGCTGTCAGAAGTTCTCCTACCTGAGCAGTACCGTTGATGGCGCCGATGGCTGTCAGCGGTGTTACAGGAGGGGTTCCAACCAGACCTACCGACCCGCTGATTACCGTCCCCGTGTATGCGCCATAACCGGTTGCTATGACACGGATATACCTATAGCTGTCCGGTCCGGTCAGAGTATAGGTGCTGGCTGTTCCTCCGACGATGTCGATAAAGTCGGCTCCATCCGATCTTTGCCACTGATAGGTCGCCGTCGCTCCGTAAGGCATCAGGGTGCCGACAGACAGTGCCTGCCCTACGGCAGTCGTTCCTATGATCGGCCCGATTGCCGTGATCTGTCCTACCGCAACTGGCCCTTTGTAAGCGCTGGTCACCGTACCTGAGTAGGTGCCGGAGCCGGTCGCAACGACCTTGATATAGTGATCTTTTTCCACTGCGGTTAATGTATAGGTACCGGAAGTTGCTCCGGGAATATTCTCATATGTTCCGTCTGCGGTGTCCGCCCGCATCCACTGATAGGTTGCAGTTGCTCCGGCCGGACTCAGTGTTCCGGCTGTAAGGGTCTGACCTACTTTGGATACTCCGCTAATTATTCCGATTCCTGAGATCGGAGTTATCGTAACGCTTACCGGTCCTGAATGTGCACTAATTGCAGAGCCCCCATATACGCCGATTCCTGTGGCAACGACTCTGATATAATATCCTTCGTCATCGACCGTGAGCGTATAGTTGCCGGCGTTTGCATTTGCGATATCCGCATACGGTCCGCCTGAAGCGGCGGCTCTTTGCCATTGATACGACGCTGTCGCATTGTGAGGTGATAAGGTTCCTGCCGTAAGCGTTTCACCTACGGATGTGGTGCCGCTGATCGCTCCTATGGCTGTGATCTGGCCGGCAGCAACCGGCCCTTTTGGCTCGCTGGTTACCGTTCCGGAATATGTGCTGGCTCCGTTGGCAACAACTGTGATATATTTGCCCTTATCCGCCGCAGAAAGTATATAGGAGCTGCCGGTAGCGCCGGTTATAACCTGATAAACTCCGCCGGGAGTGTCGCTTCTTTGCCATTGATAAGTCGCCATCGCTCCGGCCGGGCTCAGCGTGCCCGCTGTCAGTGTCTGCCCAACCTGAGCTATGCCATTTATGTTGTCCATGGATGTAATCGGTATGATCGTTGCGCCGACACGGCCTACAAACTCACTGATTACCGTTCCCGTGTATGCTCCGTAGCCCGTAGCTATAACACGGATATAGCGATAACTATCAGACCCGGTTAAGGTATAGCTGCTGGCTGTTCCTCCGACGATGTCTGTGAAAGGCTCCGTCCCGTCTGATCTTTGCCATTGGTAGGTTGCGGTCGCTCCATACGGCGTCAGGGTCCCAACAGTCAAAGTCTGTCCTACCGTGGTAGTTCCGCCAATTGGGCCGATTGCAGTAATTTGAGCTTGCCCAACAGGCCCCTTAGCCGCACTGGTTACCGTACCTGAATAATTATTTGAGCCTGTTGCCTGCACCTTAAAATAATGGCCTAAATCACCGGCGGTCACTGTATATGTGTTTGACGTCTGACCGGGGATGTATTCATAGATTCCGTTCACCGTGTCAGATATCAGCCATTGGTATGTAGCGGTGGCGCCGGACGGACTCAACGTTCCGGCTGTAAGCGTCTGGCTCACCTGGCTCATCCCGCTGATCGGTCCGATTGCTGTGATTGGCGTTACCGTGACGCTGACCGGTCCCGTATAGATACTGGCAGCAGTTCCTATAAACGCACCGGTACCGGTCGCCGCGACTTTTATGTAATAGCCCTGATCACCGGCAGTGAGCGTGTATGTGCCCGAGGTCGCGCCCGGTATATTTTCATATGTGCCGTTAGTGGAATCACATCTTTGCCACTGGTAGGTCACCGTTGCATTAGGCGGAGTCAGGGTTCCCGCCGTCAAGGTCTCGCCCACGGCAGTAGTTCCGCTTATCGGTCCTATTGCCGTAACCACACCGGCTGTCACCGGCCCTTTATAGTCGCTGGTCAGTGTACCGGAAAATGTACCGGATCCTATGGCTTTAACCTTTATGTATTTATCCTTGTCGGCAGTTGTCAGTGTGTAAATGCTTACCGTTGCTCCGGGAATATCTTCATAAGTGCCGCCGGGAGTCTCACTTCTCATCCACTGGTACGTTGCCGTAGCATTGGACGGAGTCAGCGTACCCGCTGTAAGGATCTGTCCCACCTCTGCGGCGCCCCCGATCGGCCCCATAGCTGTGATCGGTGTGATATATGCGCCGACCAAACCGACAAATTCACTGGTCACTGTACCAGTATAGGCACCTGTTCCCGTTGCGATTACCCTGATGTATGAATTTGAATCCGCTCCCACCAAGGTATACGTCTTCGCTGTTGCTCCGGGAATATCAACAAACCCTGTTCCATTATAATTTCTTTGCCATTGATAGGACGCGGTAGCGCCAAACGGAGTCAGGGTGCCCGCCGTCAAAGTTTGCCCTGTGACAGTCGTTCCGCTGATCAGACCGATCGCTGTGATCACGCCTTTTGCTACCGGACCTTTATAGTCGCTGCTCACAGAACCCTCATAACTGCCGGTACCTGTTGCAACGACTTTGATATAGTATCCCAGATCACCCGCTGCCAATGTATAAGTGTTTGATGCTGCTCCGGGTATATTCGTATAAACTCCGTCTGGCGTTGCGGACCGCTGCCATTGATATGTCACGGTTGCTCCGCTTGGACTAATCGGTCCCGCCGAAAGTGTTTTGCTTACCTGAGTTGTTCCGTTGATCGCTCCTATTCCTATGAGCGAAGAAGCTGATACAGGTCCTACGTGCTGACTGCTCACTATTCCCGTATAGCCGTCCCTGCCTGCTGCAACGACTTTGATATAGTGATCCTTATCAGCCGTTGTCAGCGTATATGTATTGGAATTTGCTCCGGAAATGTCAGTAAAGGGTCCATTGGGGTCGGCTGCCTTCTGCCATTGGTAATCAACCAATGCGCCGGATGGGGCCAGCGGTCCGGCTGTCAGCGTATGGTCAACCCCGACCGTTCCGCTGATCGCTCCAATCGCTGTAACGGCAAATGATTCCGATGATTGAATCGATATGGTATATACGATCGGATCAAGCACATATTTCCCGAATGACAGAGAATTGGAAAAGGGTAAAGTGATCAGTAAGGCAATCAAAACAACATAAAACGATACCCTGTGTATTCTTTTTCCCACAGGCTTACCGGTTAAAGTTTTTATCATTTTTCTCACTCTCCCTTCTTCTTTTTCCTTAGCGTATCCTCCGGCGTGTCATTTTTATGCTCATTCGAGGCTGTCCGCCTGCTCTGAATCAATCTTTATTTCTATAAGCTGTTCCTGGTTGAGATGCGATGTGCCGTATTGATTATCATTCCATAAAACTGTAAGGGTATAGCTGTGTGTCTCATGCCCGTTAAATCCCAAATATGTCCACTCCCCTTGAGATTGGTATATCGCCGCCGGTGAAATCGTGTATGTCAGCGGGATCACTTGAGGGTCCGGATCGAAAGAGACAGAGATGTCGTATTTCAGCAAAACCTGATTTTGCCTTGTCCCGTCATGATTTGATATATTGAAATGATATACCAGCTCATCTCCGGGTTGAAATCCGCTGATAACAAGTCCTCCGCCGGTTACGCCTGTGAGCGGATCACCATTGAAGGTTGCGCTTACCGGAATATATTCTATGACCGGTACGGCTACAACCGCGCTGCCTCCGCCTTCCACGGTAGAGCTGTATCTGGAAACCGACACAACAGTAACCACAAGGGTTACAACGGACAAATATATCAAATATATATAATATTTCTTTTTCATATTATTAAACCGCGATTCGTTTATTCGTTAATTTAAAGGTCAATATCAATATCCAAAATTTATAAGCCAATATATTTAAAACCATTTACAAGTAATCATATTCATTCTTTGTCAAATAAAAAGGCCCGGTCACAAAAAAGTATATTTCTGCAACCGGACCATCATCGCATTATTATGCATTAGACTCTCGGCTTTGCGTCCCGGCCTTTCGACCGGTTAGCCCTCAATCAATATCATATATTCATTTATCGCATATCATACAAGTATCATACAAGCAATTAAAGTAAGTCATTCATTGTGATTATAAATGATTATTTTATAATTTGCAACAGTTTTTTCCCATGTGTATTTACACTTTTTAGCCTATCTAAATAATTTTGCTTATATTACCTTTTACCCCGTCACGATAGAGCTCAAACAATTTTACTTTGGCGAATTTCCCTGCAAAATCCTTATCTCCCCTGCAGTATATTTTAATATAATTATCCGACAAGCCTTCCAACAAGCCTGTCTTCTCATCAAACTGCTCAAAAATTACCGTTCTCTCAGACCCAAGCTGCGCAAGAAAAAATTCCCTGGTTGTTTTCTCCGCAATACTCATCAGTTTTTTGCTTCTTTTCGCTTTTACATCGGGGGGAATATGCCCTTTCATATCTGCTGCCCTGGTGCCTGCTCTTTTGGAATATTTGAAAACATGTACCTTGCAAAAGCCCACTGTTTTTACTAACCTGCAGCTTTCTTCAAAATCTTCTTCCGTTTCACCCGGAAAGCCAACAATAATGTCTGTCGTGATTCCATATCCCGAATCATGTTCTTTCAGAATATTGACGATCTGTAAATATTCTTCACTGTTATATCTGCGATTCATCTCTTTTAAGATCCTATTGCTGCCGCTTTGAAGAGATAGGTGCATATGAGGGCAAAGCCGTTCATATTTCAATAATCTCTTTGCATATTCACCATTGATGACATTAGGTTCCAGAGACCCAAGGCGGACCCTGAAATTGCCCGGCAGCTCATTCAATTGGCTTACAATAACTTCTATACCGTAAACTTTATTGCCTCCCTGCAGCGAGGATGTTAAGTTTTCATTTTCCGCCCCATATAAGGCTGTATTTATCCCCGTGAGGACTATTTCCTTAAATCCCTGACCGATTAAACTCTGCGCTTCTTTTATAATTTCTTCCTTCGCCCTGCTTCTTACCGTTCCCCTTGCAAAGGGTATGATACAGTAGGAGCAAAATTTATTGCAGCCTTCCTGTACTTTTATATATGCCCTTGTTCTTGAATCCATGGTAGTAATAATTCCCATTTCTTCGTATTCCGTAAGTTGCTCCGGCTCCTTTATATGGCATTCCACGCCCTTTGTTCTCGCATATTCCTCAATATATTCCGGAAGCTTGTTTTTTTCATTCGTTCCTACAACAATATTGACTCCCTCTATATTTTTCGCCTCTTCCGGGCTGACCTGCGCGTAACATCCGACAACGGCAGTAATACTGTCCGGATTGATTTTTTTCACTCTTCGGATAAACTGTCTTGATTTACGATCCGACAAACCTGTTACCGTACATGTATTTATTACATAGACATCTGCATATTCATCATCACCGACGATCTGATGACCTTTATTTATGAGCTTTTCTTTCAACGCCTGCGACTCATATTGATTTACTTTGCACCCAAGGGTATGAAATGCGATTTTCATGTTTGACTCCGTTTGCTTCTTTTGTATGACTTCTAATGTATGACTTTTCATGCTTGTTATTTCACATACCATGAATTAATACTATGCATTACTTATATATTTTAACAGTATATTTTTTTTCTGTAAAGCGACTTGCTTTATCATGTGTTATTCACTTGCGATAATGTCAGTATGTAAACTATCGGGCAAAATGTCACCCCTGTTTAAAATTGTTTTTTACAGCCTTTTATGCCGGGTGTGGGCAGTAACGAAACATAATATGAAATTTTGCAGCATATCATATACAATTAGTCAAAATTTTTCTGCTTAAGCGCTATAAAAACCCGGGGGTATAACTCTTGAAGTTCAGAAAACAAAAATTAGAGCTTTTAAGACATCTGCATCCAGGATTGATGAAATTATTTGTTTTGTTTATTATTCTTCTGGCGATATCGGCAACGATTTTGTTAATACGAGATGTTCCTCTATATCAGCCGGTGCTGCAATCTGAAACAGATAATACCATCAAATGGGTAGATTTTAATGTACCTTATCATTTGCTTGAAAAGACGATGAATATGGATATAGAATCATATGACAAAGAAATTCATTTAAAATGGACTGAGGTATTGGCTTGGCTTGCTGCAAAATATGGCGGAAATTTCAATTATTATAAACCAAAGGACCTGAATAACCTGGTGGAGCGTCTTAATAACGGTGAGTCAATCAATGTCATTACTGAAAATATGAAGAATTATGATTATTATAAAGAAGCTTACACCGCTGTTTTGAGTGGATTTCTCGGCGAATATATGGTTCAGGTTCCTGCGGAATCAGAGACTGACGGGAAGGTTGTCTGGGAAGCAAATTATGGATTGAAAGCCTTTTCTCCGATAGCAGCAGGTTATTGGTACTCTGATTACGATGATTTTGGTTCGGGAAGAAGCTATGGGTATAACAGAAGACATTTAGGCCATGATTTAATGATAGGAACAGGTACGCCCATAATAGCAATAGAAAGCGGCATTGTGGAAGCCATGGGCTGGAATCAGTATGGAGGCTGGCGGATCGGCATAAGAAGCTTTGATAAAAAGCGTTATTATTATTATGCACATTTAAGAAAGGATCATCCATACCGTATTGATCTTTATGAGGGCAAAGCCGTTAAGGCCGGTGACGTTATCGGATATTCAGGAAGAACCGGCTATAGTAAAAAAGAAAACGTTAATAACATCGATACGCCCCACCTTCATGTGGGTATGCAGCTAATTTTCGATGAAAGGTTGAAGGACAACCCAAATCAAATCTGGATAGACATGTATGCTCTCTGCAAGCTTCTGACAAAAAACAAATCTCAAGTATACATAAATGAAGAAACAAAAGAAACCTATCGTAAATATGATTTTACGGAGCCAAGTTATTTCCTTCAGATTGGAAACACGGAAGATGCAGATATAGTTTATTAAAAAACAGGAGGGCTTACAACTCAAATTCGTACATTACCATGGCAATTGCTGCCATGCCTGCTGTTTCAGTTCTTAATACAGTTTTTCCAAGGGAAACACTTTTAGCCCCATTTTTAATAAGAGTTTCTGCTTCATTATCAGAAAACCCGCCTTCAGGACCTATTATAACTGCAATCTCTTTAGGTTTTTCCGTTATCTCACGCAAGCAATCTTTTATTGAGCATCTTACCTCATTTTCATAAGGAAATAATATAAAATCATATTTGCAAATGACTTCAATCATTCTTTTAAATGTGATTTCCTGCCTGATTTGAGGTACGATACCTCTTTTGCATTGTTTTACCGCCTCGTCTGAAACCTTTTGCCAGCGCTCAATTTTTTTATGAAAGTTGCCGTTATCTACCACTATCGTCCGATCAGTAAAAACAGGAATAATAGAGTAAACTCCCAGTTCTGCTGTTTTTTGTATGATAGTCTCCATTTTCCCTTGTTTGGGAATTCCCTGAAAAAGGGTAATTTTCAGTTCAGGCTCTCTGGCAAATTTCTGCTTGTCCAGTATCCGGGTTTCGATATGATCCTTTTCCACCGCAATAATCTCAGCTTCATACTCAAATTCAACCGAATCAGATATGCTGATTATATCCCCGATCCCGAGACGGAGAACTTTCACCATATGTTTTCTGTCGTCCGCATCAGTTATTTTTATCGTATTGTCCAGCACATCCTTTGCATCTACAAAAACCCTGCTCATATCTCCCTCCTTTACCTATTATCTGACGCTATACGGCGCTATTTGATTTAACATGATTTCCCCATAGGGGGGACGTTCCGGCATGTTTTCATAGAAAACCGTCCGAGCATATTGCTTTAAAGCGAGCATGTTTTCGAGAAAACATGACTGGCAGTCCCTCAAAGACAAATTAAAGCTGTGCGGCGATTGCGCACCATTCCTCTTCCTCGAGAATATCTAATATTTGGAACCCGCACTCTTTCATTGCGTAAACAACCTGTTCTTTTTTCTCGATCAATATTCCTGACGATATGTAAATTCCCTTGCCTCTAAGATGTGCGGAAATATCTTTTGAAAGTGAGATTATAAGATCTGCCATAAGATTGGCTACTGCTATATCGGCCTTAACATCCAGTCCTTTGGTAAGATCTCCTTCCATCACCCGAATTTTTGATGAGAGATGATTCATCTCTATGTTATCCTTGGATACATCAACTGCTACCGGATCTATATCAACTGCTATAACATCCGATGCCCCTAACAGCACTGCCGCAATGGATAATATACCGGATCCGCAGCCTACATCAATAACGCTGTCTTTTTCCTTTTCAATATATTTTTCCAGTAATTGAATACAGAGATATGTCGTGGGATGTGTACCCGTTCCAAACGCCATGCCGGGATCGATCTCGATAACCCGCTCCTCTTCGGATGCTTCATACTCTTCCCAGGTAGGTTTTATCACTATTCTGTCTGTAAGCTTAGCCGGTTTGAAATACTCTTTCCATTTATTTTTCCAGTCAGCATCATCGACCAGCCTCCAATTCATCTCAAGATGGCTGAAGTCAACAGTTCCATCAGAATCATCCTCCGTTCCGGCTTTTAATTCCTCGATTTTCTCCTGAAGACATTTGAATAGCCTGTTTCCTTCTTCTGATGCTTCGATATAAAATGTGACGCCTGGGCTCAGGTTTTCTAGTTCATACAAGCTTTCATCAATATAATCCCAATCGTGCGGATTCCTTTTATTGAACAATTCCTTAAAATCCCTTGCGTCATCAAAAACAAAACCTGCTATGCCCATATCCATAAGAATACAGGTAAGCAGGTCGATCCCTTCTTGTGTTGTATGGATTTTAACCTCATTATATTGCATTTGTAATGCCTCCGTTAAGGCTTGAAAATCTCCTTCATGATATCGGAAAACTTTTTCCGCTTTGAATATCCATCATTGCTCAAGGTTTCGCCCAGCTTGCCGATCAATCTCTTCTGTTCGCCTGTGAGTTTTGTCGGCACCTCGAGAATAACCTTAACATAAAGATCCCCGTATTTTGAAGTTCTAAGAGATTTAATCCCCTTGCCCTTAAGCCGGAATACTGTATCAGGCTGTGTTCCTGCAGGAATCTTGTAGGAAACCTTTTCTTGCAGTGTCGGCACTGTAATTTCATCTCCTAAAGCTGCCTGAGTGAAAGTGATTGGTATTTCAAGCAATAAATCGTATCCCTTGCGAGTAAAAAGCGCATGGGGTTTAACTGATATAATAACATATAAATCGCCGCTCGGTCCCCCATCACTTCCGGGTTCTCCCTGACCTCTGATGGAAATGACAGAATCATTGTCAACTCCTGCCGGAATATCAACCGTCATAGTTACGGTTTTTCTGACCATACCCTGACCGCTGCAATCAGGACAAGGATTTTCGTTCGTTGAGCCGCTTCCTCCGCATTTATCACAAGTTTGTATATTGGTAAACTGCCCAAATGCCGTCTTCTGCGTCATATGTATTTTTCCGCTGCCGTTACACTTGGAGCATGTTACCTTTTGAGATCCTTTTGCTGCGCCGCTGCCTCCGCAGCTCTCACATTCTACATTTTTATTTAATTGAATCTGCTTTTTAGTTCCAAATGCTGCCTCTTCAAATGTCACAGTTACGTTTTTTTGCAGATCCTGACCCTTCCTCGGTCCGGTTCTTCTTCCTCCGGTTTGACTGAAAGCGCCTCCAAACATATTTCCAAACAGATCTGAAAACACATCTTCAAAACCGCCGAAGCCGCCTCCTCCGAAGCCGGCATTTGGATCTACTCCGGCATGCCCAAATCTATCATATTTTTCTTTTTTCTGAGGGTCTGAAAGAATGCTGTATGCTGCATTTACCTCTTTAAATTTTTCTTCTGCAGTTTTATCACCGGGATTACGATCGGGGTGGTATTCCATTGCTTTTTTTCTAAACGCTCTTTTTATTTCATCATCTGTTGCTCCCTTTTTTAATCCCAATACCTCGTAAAAATCTCTTTTTTCTGACATTACCTAACCCTCTCTTCAGCAGCAGTCTTAAGCAATTTTTTTGCGGCACACCCCGAAGGGTGCACTGCAATATTTTTATTTTTTAGTTTTGTTTATCCTCTTTATCCTCGTCAACAACTTCGTAATCTGCGTCCACAACATTATCCGGCTGTGGTTCAGCACCTTCTTCGCCGGCGCTCCCGCCCATATCGCCCGGATCGCTGCCGCCTGCACCTCCTTGAGCCTGTTGAGCCTGCTGATACATCTTGGCAGAAATTGTATGGAATTCATTGGTTAACGTTTCTGTCTTTTCCTTGATCTCCTCAATGTTGGTTCCTTCCAGGGCTGCGGCCAGCGCATCCTTCGCGCCGTTGATTTTTGATTTCTCTTCATCACTCAAGCTTGCGTCGATTTCTTTTAATGATTTTTCTGTTTCATATACCAAGGTTTCAGCCTTGTTTCTTACATCAACTTCTTCTTTCTTTCTTTTATCCTCTTCGGCATATTGTTCTGCTTCCTTGATCTTTTGTTTGATATCATCATCGGACAGCTTTGTTGAAGAAGTAATCGTGATTCTTTGTTCCTTGCCGGTGCCCATATCTTTTGCGCTTACGTTTACTATACCGTTGGCATCAATATCAAAAGTAACTTCGATCTGCGGCACTCCGCGAGGCGCCGGCGGAATCCCCGAAAGCTGGAATCTGCCCAGTGTTATGTTTCCGGATGCCATCTCCCTTTCACCCTGCATTACATGAATATCAACAGCTGTCTGATTATCCGCGGCGGTCGAGAATATCTGGCTCTTCTTTGTAGGTATCGTTGTATTTCTTTCTATCAGCTTGGTTGCTACACCGCCTAAAGTTTCTATGGAAAGTGACAGAGGAGTAACATCCAGCAATAATACGTCTTTTACCTCACCGGTAAGTACGCCGGCCTGAACAGCCGCACCGATGGCGACACATTCATCAGGGTTTATACCTTTAAAGGGATCTTTCCCTGTTATCTTCTTGACTGCATCCTGTACTGCAGGGATTCTTGTGGAACCGCCTACGAGAATGACCTTCGCAATATCGTTATTTGTGATACCGGCATCATTAATGGCCTTTCGCATCGGCTCAATGGTCTTCTCCACAAGTCCGGATGTCAGTTGATCGAATTTTGCTCTTGTGACATCCATATTTAAATGAAGCGGTCCGTCTGCGCTCACTGTGATGAACGGCAGATTGATGTTTGTTGTCTGTGCGCTCGAGAGCTCCTTTTTTGCCTTTTCTGCGGCTTCTTTCAGTCTTTGGTGAGCCATCTTATCTTTTCTTAAGTCTACACCATTTTCTCGGGCAAAGCTATCTGCTATGAAATTCACCAGTATTTCATCGAAATCATCTCCGCCCAGCTTGTTGTTCCCATTGGTTGCCAATACTTCAAATACGCCATCTCCTAATTCCAGTATGGAAACATCGAAGGTTCCGCCGCCCAGATCATATACCAGTATCTTATGGTGCTCGTGCTCTTTGTCAAGTCCGTAAGCAAGGGACGCAGCCGTAGGCTCGTTTATGATCCTCTTGACATCAAGACCTGCAATTTTTCCCGCATCCTTTGTTGCCTGTTTCTGGCTGTCTGTAAAATAAGCAGGTACTGTAATAACTGCCTCAGTAATTTTTTCCCCAAGATAGCTTTCTGCATCCGCCTTTAATTTACCAAGTATCATAGCTGAAATATCCTGTGGAGTGTATGTCTTCCCATCTATCTCAATCTTGTGGTCTGTACCCATCTGCCTCTTTATGGACGAAATGGTTCTGTCCGTGTTTGTTATAGCCTGTCTTTTAGCAGTTTCTCCAACCAATCTCTCTCCATTTTTTGCAAAACCTACTATGGAAGGAGTTGTTCTGTTGCCTTCTGCGTTTGTGATTACAACAGGTTCTCCCCCTTCTAAAACAGCCACACACGAATTTGTTGTGCCTAAATCAATTCCTATTACCTTTCCCATTCTAATATCCTCCTATTTGTTAATCAAAATTTCCTTTTAACTTTTCTTACTGCTGAAACTATTCTGCTACTTTGACCATAGAAGGTCTAATAACCTTATTATTTAACATATACCCTTTTTGTACAACTTGTGTCACTTTTCCGCTATCAAACTCTGCTGATTTTTCAGTAAATACTGCATGATGATAGTTTGGATCAAAAGTCTCTCCAAATGCACTTATTTCCTTAACTCCGTTTTTTTCCAATACTCCCTTGAACTGTTTGAATATCATGTCCATGCCTTCAGCAAAGCTTCCTTCATTATCATCGCTATGCTCCAGCGCTCGTTCAAAATTATCTATTACATCAAGCAACTCTACTACGATTTTCTCGTTAGCATATGCATAAATGTCACTTTTTTCTTTCTCTGCTCTTCTTCTAAAGTTTTTAAAATCTGCAGCCAGCCTCATATATTTGAAGTTTAATTCTTCCGCTTCCTTTGAAAACTCTTCAGCTTTTTCGGACTGTTCTTCAACATTCTCCCAAACAACATCCTCCGAATCCTCTGTGCTTGAATCTTCTATTTCGGGATCAATATTCAGATTCAAATTGTCGTCCGATTCTTTTTTTTTACTCATCATTTTCATCTCCTCTCGTTATTTTAAAGGTACGGCTTATATTATCAGTAATGTACTCAATGATTGAGGTCACCTCGTCATATTTCATTCGTGTCGGTCCTATAACGCCCAATTTCCCCATAAGCCTCCCTTGGACATGGTAGGTTGCGGTTATCAAGCTGTAGTCGTGCATAATATCTTCTTTGTTTTCATTACCAATGGTGATAATTACACCATCTTCTCTATTTATCAGCACATCTGTGAGATGCTCTCTTTTATTGATCATATCTAAAAAGTCTTTGGCTTTCTCGATATCATTATATTCCGGTATTGAAAAGATATTGGTCAGACCATCAAGATAAAGCTCCACATCAAGCATATTCTCCAATGTGTTGATGAAATTAGGCCGGATATTCTCCATAAGCCTGCCCATAACCTCTACATCGCTTTCAAATTCTTTTATGATATCCAAGGTCAAGATATCGCTCAATGTCTTCCCTTTATAATTATATGTCATTACCTTAGACAGCAAAGCAAGATTTTCTTCAGTACAAGTCGATTTCAGTTTAACTGCCGTATTAGTGACTCTTCCGCTTTCCGTCACTATCATTAAGACAACTGTATATTCATCCACCGGCAGAAATTTAATGTGCTGTAGTTTATTTGATTCCTGATTCGGTGTGATTGCAAAAGAAGTAAGATTAGTGAACTCAGAAAGCAAGCTTGCCGCATGCTTTATAGTTCTTTCCAATTCGCTTACGTTTTTTTTAAGCTTTTCTGCAATGATCTGCTTTTCTTCTTCTGGTATTTCATATTTCTGCATTAAATCATCGACATACAATCTATACGCCTTATCAGACGGCACTCTCCCTGCTGAAGTATGCGGGTGTGTTAAGAACCCTATTTCCTCAAGGTCCGCCATCTCGTTACGAATTGTAGCGGGGCTGATTCCCATATCATATTTTCTTGATAGAGTTCTGGATCCGATCGGTTCTGCGAAGCGAATGAAATCCCCAACGATAGCATGGAGTATTCTTAATTTTCTTTCTGAAAGATCCATCACATTCACCACCTTTTCCAGCTCATCACGTTTTTGCTTGTTAGCACTCTTGCTGGGTGAGTGCTAACACCTATTTTAAATTTACCACTGTTGGTGAATAATGTCAACATTGAATTCTAACAAACACCTAATTTTTTGTCATCAAAATTTATATATTTTCCTATCTAATTCCTATCTAAGCTATATTGCGAATATATTTACTTTATATACTCTGCTTAAAACTATTTCATGTATTAAATAATTAATCCAACCATCCAAAAGAGATCTTAATAGCCTTATTCCATCCTTTTAGCAATTCTGTACGTACAGAATCTTCTATCTGCGGATTAAAGATGCATGAACTTTTCCAGTTTACCAAAACATCTTCTTTGTTTTTCCAGTAGCCTGTTGCAAGACCTGCAAGATATGCCGCTCCAAGTGATGTGGTTTCAATCGTTACGGGCCGGTTTACAGGTACATCGATAATATCAGCTTGAAACTGCATGAGAAAATCATTAGCGGCAGCGCCGCCGTCTGCCTTAAGCAAAGTCAGCGTTATATTTGAATCTGCTTCCATTGTCTTAAGCACATCATGCGACTGATATGCCATGGATTCGAGAGCTGCTCTGACTATATGGAATTTATTCGCTCCACGTGTCAAACCTGCTATAATCCCTCTGGCATAGGGGTCCCAGTGAGGCGCCCCTAAACCAACAAAGGCCGGAACCAGGTAAACTCCGTTGGTATCATCCACCTTTTGCGCCATCCATTCCGAATCAGCCGAATTGTCGAGCAGCTTCAGTTCATCCCGCAGCCATTGAATCGCGGCTCCAGCCACAAAGATAGAACCTTCCAGCGCATAGTTTATGACTCCGTTCATTCCCCAGGCAATTGTGGTAACTAAACCATTATTTGATAACACCGGCTTTGTCCCTGTATTCATCAGTAAAAAACAACCTGTTCCATAAGTATTTTTTACTTCACCCTCAGTAAAACAGGTTTGACCAAACAGAGCTGCCTGTTGATCTCCCGCTGCGCCTGCGATCGGTATTTCTCCGCCGAAAAATGCTTTTTCTGTAAGACCGTAAACTTCGCTGGATTGTTGGGGTTCAGGCAGCATACTACGTGGAATGTCCATTATTGTCAGAAGCTCCGTATCCCACTCCAGAGAGTTGATATTGAACAGCATAGTCCTGGATGCGTTGGAATAATCAGTGATATGAACCTTACCCCCTGTCAGCTTCCAAATCAACCAGGTTTCGATAGTCCCAAACAGAAGCATCCCCGCTTTTGCTCGTTCTCTGGCGCCGTCCACATTATGCAGGATCCAATGAATTTTTGTGGCGGAAAAATAAGCGTCTATTGGCAACCCTGTTTTTTGTCTAAACTTCTCTGATAATCCTTCATTTTTCAGCTGATCACAATACTCCGCCGTACGTCTGCACTGCCATACAATTGCGTTGTAGATTGGCTCACCCGTTATTTTATCCCAGATTACAGTTGTTTCTCTTTGATTTGTTATACCGATAGCTTCAATATTTTTATAGCCTGCATTGATTTTTAGCATTGCTTCCTGTGCTACACCGATTTGCACAGACCAAATTTCCATAGGGTCGTGCTCAACCCAGCCCGGTTTTGGATATATTTGTTTGAATTCCTTCTGCGCTATACTGAATATTTCCCCCTGCTTATTATACAAAACGCAACGGCAGCTCGTCGTGCCCTGATCCAGCGCCATTATATACTTCTTCATAATTGCCCTCCTCCTTGCTTGCTAATTTCACGTTATGCTTTGTTGCCGGCTCGTTCCTGCTCGCTTACGTATGTCAGTATACGTGCGCTTCCCTCTCACCCACCGCGCCGCGCCTACCGCGAAATTATCTGCGCAATCTTACTTTTGCTGATTTCACGTTATGCTTTGTTGCCGGCTCGTTCCTGCTCGCTTACGTATGTCAGTGTACGTGCGCTTCTCTCTCACTCACCGCGCCGCGCTTACCGCGAAATTATCTGCGCAATACTTGAATGCTATACAAATTCTGCAAGAACCATGTTGGATAAATCTATGCCCTTTTCAGTAAAACAAATCCTGTCTGCAGAGATTTCTAAAAGCCCTTGGGCTTGATATTTTTGGAGTACACTGCCGTATTGCTGTTCCAGATCTATCCCAAACCGGCTTTTGAAATCCTCAAACCGGGCTCCCTGCGTTTTCCTCATTACGGTAATGAGATAATCAGAAATATTATCTTCTTCTGAGTTCTTATGCTGCCAACAGCTGAAAGGGCTTATTGACTCTTCTGCCACTTTTTCTTTATATCCTTTTCCTATTCTGACATATTGCTCAAGGCCGGCGACATTGCTGAAACGCGTTCCTTCAATAAACGAGTGAGCTCCAAGGCCCAGACCGAGATAAGCTTCCATGGACCAGTATTTCAAATTATGTCTGCATTGATAAGCACTCTT
>JAQWBM010000049.1 GCA_028706405.1 Eubacteriales bacterium | reverse complement strand
GGAATTCCAAGATTATATGTGACTGATATGCAAAACAACACTCGCTTGAAAATGTGCAGAAAGGTATTTATCTTTCGAAAGATGCCATGGCAGATGGAACGTATCTTCTGCAATGTGCTCATCCTAATGCTGTTTTTTCTCATGAAACCGCTTTGTTCCTTCATGATTTGACCGATCGTGAGCCGTTGCAATACGCTGTCACGGTCAAATCCGGATATAATCCGGTTCGGCTTAATGAAAAAGGTGTATAAGGTCAAACGGAAATTGTTTGAGCTTGGTCTTACAATGTTGGAAACGCCTTTTGGCAGAAAGGTGCGAACTTATGACCGTGAGCGCACAATTTATGATATTGTCCGCAGCCGCAGCCGAATTGATTTTCAAAGCGTACAATCCTCTTTGAAGGAATTCAGAGTGGATAATGTTCTTCAAAAATACTTAGAGGTGCTTCTATAATGATTCCTACATCACGACAGTCATTACTCCGAGTGCAGTTCAGTACAGTTTCAAGCTTATGCTTGAGGATCGTTCCGTTGCAGTTTGGGCATATAATCTTGAAACGGTGCTTGCGGAAAAGCTTGAAACAGTAATTGCGAGGGGCATTACCAAAACTCGTATGAGAGATTTTTACGACATTTATATTATTTTCATGCATCACTTAAAAAGGAAGAGGTTTATCATTACAATGATTTTGATGAAGCTAATATCAAACCTTTTTATTGCATTGAAGGTTTTTATAACAGCAATCGCATCCATTCAGCAATTGACTATTTAACTCGGTAGCATATGAAAGCAAATTATTATCCTTGAAAGGGCATCCTTTCTTACTGTAAGAAATGGTCATACCTAATTAATGTCTACTGAACAAACGCGACTTTTTTATGCCAAACAGCCAGCGAAAAATGGCGTGCAAAAGCCGCTGGAGCTTTTGCAGGTTCAACAGCAAAACGGACATGGCAAGGCAATGACAAGTGGTTTCTTCTAGCCTTGTCATGATCATACCTAATCCACATTTTCGTTTAGGCTTCCCACGCCGCCGACGAGCCGGTTGCCGTAGGTGTCGGTGCATCGGCAAGTTTACCGGCGACAGATTCCAATGTGATTTCACGCCAGTCGTCATCACGGTCAGCATTTGCTGTGAAAGCACGAATGCCGGTATTGTCAAATGCCCCAGCCAAGAAATTGAACTGTGCGGTAAAATCAGTGGCGTTCGGTACACGGTACACGATATTACTGTCGTACATTTTAGTGGCAGCGGGAGCATGTAAGAAATCCACCTCGCTGATATTAATATGTCCTCTGTCAATATTGGAAGTAAGCGTGCTGGGATACGTTAGGGTGAATTTCACATACCGCACCTGTTTAGTGGTAATTGCCGACGGGTTCGCAACACTCACAAAATAGTCGAGAGCCCAACTGGTACGGTCATTTTCCAAGGTGCGTAGAACCTCGACCGGCTCATACGTGCCGTCCTTGGTTTCACTGACTGAAAGAGTTATCGGCCAGTTGGCAGCATCGTATATAGAATCGGGAGTTAACGATAAATGAACACGAATGTTGCTTAAGTCATACCCTAACTCTTCCGACGAGAAAAGCAATTCCATGGAAGACCCGGGAGTTACCGAAGAAGTTGAAAACCGAACATTGTATTGGTACGGTGACAAAGCCAAATTGGTATTGTTGGTATGAATAAAGGCATTGGTCAATTGCGGCATAAAGGTATTAACGTCCGTTCTCTCAAAAGTAAAGGAGTCTTTGACATAGGGGTCAATATAAGCATAGGACACCTTGTCAAGATGATGGGCATGCCAAACATCCGATGCTTTCGGCTTAGTGAATTCAAATTTGAAGTATTTATCCGTAGGCAGAATTTCACTGGTATCTGCCGGTTCAAACGCATAGACCTTTCGTTGGGAAAGCATATCGTCTATGCGAATCCGCCTAACTGTCAGTGGTCGATACATGCCGCTTTGGGCATCCGAAGCCCACAACTGCATATAATCGGTATCAATATCTAACGTCGCATTCGTTGTAATGTAAAGGGTTAATGCCGTTATATTGTTCTTAAGGACCAATGTCCCGCCAAACGATGCCGCACCGTCTGGGGCAGTAAAGCCTTTATTGCCGATGGATGCTAAACCGGCGGTGTTGGCAATATGTGCCACATAAGACTCTCCAAGGAGGTCCACCATGTTGGCAGCTACTGTGCTGGCATTAATAATAAAGCTTTGCTCCGTCTCGGTCAATTCATCGGTATAAACATCGGTGGTTCTGGGTGCGTAAAAATACTCAAATCCGGTAATGTTGATATGGGATGTGTTAATGACACCCGTACCGATGTCCGGTACGGTTAAGTTGAATTTCACATACCGGACGTGTTCGGTCACAACCGCAGACGGATCGGCAAAACTGTAACAATAGTCGGTACACCAGCCTGTGCGGCTGTCTTCCAACGTGGTTAACACTTCCACCGTTTCAAACGGGCCGTAAGGCGTATTGCTGACCGCCAGGGTGACCGGCCACGTATACGATTTATAGTCTGGAATTAAGGATACATGAACTTGAATATCCGCAATGTCGTACCCTAATCCCTCCACTTTGGAAGTAAAGAGAAGTTCCATCGTGGTACCTGCCGTGGCATTCTGTTTGAACCGCACGTTATGCGTGCTGGGTGACACATTTGCATTCAAACTGCTGACGGTAATGGCAGCAGTTTCCGAAATTGAGGGTACCAAGCCGCCGATTTCTAAGGCATCGAAGGTAAAGGCATCTTGCACATAAGAATTTTCGCAACTGTACGATACCTTTCCTAAATGGTATGCCTGTTCACTTTGCGTAGGATTTGGTTTGGTAAATTCAAATTTAAAATAGTTATCTGTTGGTAAAATTTCACTGTAATCGGCCGGCTCAAAAGCATAAGCTTTCCAAGTGGTAATCATCCCGTCCATGTAGGTTTTCTTAACGGTGAGTTGCCGGTAGGTGCCATTCTGCTCGTCCGAAGCCCATAACTTTAGTTGGTTGGTATTGGCATCCAACAGAGCATAGGAAACAAAATACAGTGTTAACGCCGTAATGCCCTCTTTAAGCACCAATGTGCCGCCAAATGTCGCCGTACCGGAAGAGGAGGTGAAGCCTTTGTTGCCAATGGCCGTCGTGCCGGCCGTATTAGTAACATGTGTCACCTTGGCATTGGTAGACCAATCGACAATGTTGGCAGCAGCCGTAGTGGCATCGATGATAAAATCGTGGTTTGTTTGCTCGGGGCGTTTAATGCCAACACCGTAATTGCCGCCAATCGCGGTGGCATTGTCCCCATTTTGTTGCAGTACCACACCGGAGGATGAAACCGCCTCCATCCCGTATTTGCCGCCGTTGGCATAGACATCGTACAGGCCGGTTGAGGTGGCACCAGAAGTTTCTTCCGCTGCAAAAAGGGATAACCCGCCAGCGCTCAGCATTGTGATGACCATAACGATAGCTGAGGCAGCTGCTAAAACTCGTTTTTTCATGGCCATGTTCTCCTTTTATATCGATTTATTTTGGTTGCAGGGCTCCGTAGAATTCCTTAGTAATGGTCTTGCCTTCAAAATCCTTGCCGCCATTGTTGGTAATTTTGGTTGCACCGGCAATCGCCGCTTTTAAACGCACATTCAGTGCCTTATCACGACCATCCAAGTTGGAAGGAATCTTCCCGTCAAAGGTAACCGTTTGCACTTTCGCCTTTGCATCGATAATTTCTTTTTCATTTTTATCCTTCACGTTCGGGGCCACCGCGGTACCGGAGTAGATGTTGTTGTCAAATTTCCAGTTGGTACCATTCAGTTTCCATTTCACGGAAATACCACTTTCGGCGTGGAAAATGTTGTTTTGGAAGGTGAAGCCGTCTACATAGCCGCCACCGTTAAAGTTGTCGGCATATACCGGATAGCAGGTACGGGCAGCACCGCCCATATAAAAGGTGTTGTTATACACATTCATATTTTTACAGTCACCAGTAAGGAGGAAAAGACCGGCAAAGTTATAATTGAGAGTGTAAGTACCATAGTCGTTAATGCTAACATTGTACCGCACCGTATGCCCGGTATGAAGACCGCCTTCATTGTTACAAACCAGCAAAAATCCGGCTACATTGTTGTGGCTGTAGTTATACTGCAGCACCGTGCGTTTGTTCGCAATATCAATGTTGTATGCTTCGCCATCGGCCTGACCAGCACTCAAATCCATATACCCAACTTCATTGTATTGGATAATAGCATCGTTCGTGTTATGTACCCAAATACCGGCAGAACCGGAATGCTTTTCTTTGGTAGCCTGGTAACCGCGGTAGAAAATATTCTTTTCAAGTACCGGTTTATCGGAACCGTACACAACAATACCGTCACCGCCGAGGGTATCCAAGCTGTTGCCACTGACTTTTACATTTTTTGACGGATACCAGCCTTTGGTATCGTTGACATACAATTCTTCATTACCCCATCCGCCGGGACGGTATGCCCAGTTGCTGGAAACAAATACACCGACACGGTTAACATTTTTAATGGTGTTACCGCTAATGGATAATCCGTCAAACCAGGTGGGTTCAATTCCGCCTGCCATCGCGTAAACGGCGGCATTTTCAAAGCTCATACTGGTCATATTCGTGTTGATATCGCGGAACTCGCAATTTTTAACGCTAATATTTTTAACCGCACCTGTTGTCGGAGCTAAAATATACAAACCGCATGTACCATTGGGATTGGTCACACACAATTCCTGTACCACGATATGAACTGCTTGAAGCGTTACCCCAATACCGTTGCGGGCTTTAATCACTGGCAAATTGCCGCTACCGTAACTTCCAACAAGGATTTCCCTACCCGCTTCGCCGCACCCTTTAATGGTCAGAGAACCGGAAAACGTACATCCACGTTTGAACAACAGTTTGTCACCCGCCTGAAAATACCGTTTGGACACAGCATACAGCGATTTCAGAGCTTTTTGAGGGCTTTTTCCATCGCTGTTATCATTACCGCTGACGGAATCTACATAGAAAGTGGCCGGTGCACGGCCTTCAAAATAACGATCAAGGCTGTACATATTGGCAATATCGTTGATACGTACGCGACCAACATTGTGGCCAGAGGGATATACTGTCGGCGGCACCACAATTTTTAAGTATGTATATTTCGGGTCGATGTTTTTCTTGGTATACACCGTTTTATCCCACTGTGTGCTTAAATCCAAGCTCTTAATTTTGACATCTTTCAGTTCTACCCACGTTTTGTTATCGGTAGACACATAGAAAGAAAGCGTTTTTAAAGCCTCTACACCGGTTTTGGAATACTCGGTATGACGGTAGGTGATAACCTCAAATTCTTCGATACTCTTAATTTTGTAGGTCAACCAGGTGTCTTTGCTGTTGGCTTTCGCCGCGATTACACGCGACCGATCATTTTCAAAGAAATAATCAAATAGACCGTCAAACTTATACTGATTACCGTGTTCGTATACTTTGGACCAGTCATCTAAATCATCGTCAATTATCGGTACACCATTACTGGGTCTCCTAGTGGTGGTACCGACACTCTGCGATGCCGTCGTATTGGTTACCACTTTGCCGGAGGCATCGGTGACGACATCCCCTTGGACATCGGTCAGTGTGCTCTCAGGGATATCTTCACCGTTATCGGAAGAATTGGTTCCACCTTGTGCCGCAGTAGTTGAGGTGTCTCCGTTTTTCGGTGTTTTTTGGCAACCGGTCAACAGCAGCGTACTGCACACCACCATTACCAAAACCATGGCTACCCATTTTTTCATTTTGTTTTTCCTCCTTATGCATTGTGACTGTTTAAAATAGCAATAAAATGGTGCGTTTTTGATTTTGTTACCTTTTCATAAAAAAGATAGCCAACGCCTTTTTCTAATATTTTCACATGATTTTGGCTTTTTTCTAAAAATAAATTGAAATTAACTGCATGTTTTTGTATAATAAGTTTACCACAAACGCCTTAAAACCGAAAGTCATTTATTGTTCAGTTTAAGACACATGTTGGCATTGAAAGGACAACACTATGAATCGACTCTTTGAAATCAGTCGTGACACCAATTCACAGATTCATTTTGATATTTTGTACAATAACAACCGCGGGCCACATTTTCATTCAAATATTGAAATGATTTATGTAGTAGATGGACAAATCGACATGACTATCAACGGCACGGTGCACCACCTCGAAAAAGACGATTTTATGATTATTGAGCCATACCGCATTCATACCTATTCTTCGCCGGAGAAGTCTACCCTTTACTTTGCCATTTGCCCTTCATCACATTTTACCGAACTTATCAATCTCCGCCATCACTTCCTAAACCAATATGTGTATCCGTGCGGCCGCTTTTCGGAGAATATTAAAGATTGCTTTATCAAGGTACACGACTGCTTGCAAGTCGATGCACCTCTGGCGGCGCGTGGGTATTTGTGGGCGATGATTTCCTATGTAGCCACCGAATACGGATGGAAAGACCTTTCATCCGAAGTCAGTAACGATCTGTTGGTTTCTGTTTTGTATTTTTTACAGCAACATTATTGTGAAAAGCTGACGTTAGAGGAAGTGGCAAATCATTTCGGTTATAATAAATATTATATATCCAAAATGTGGAACCGCTATGTTGATCTAAATTTTAGCGAATTTGTTAATTCCATGCGTTGCCATCATGCAGTAGAGTTGTTGTTGGACAAAGAACTGTCTATAACCAATATTGCCGGTAAAAGCGGGTTTGAATCGCTTCGTTCATTCCACCGTGCATTTCAAAAAACATTTGGATGTACACCTTCCGATTACCGGAAACAGCTCCTCAGAAATGCGAGAACTACCTGTAAAACCTAACCCCGCAAAATGATAAAGCATCCTATGGTAGTGTCTTTGATATTACCATAGGATGCTTCACTTCCATCTCCGTTTTTACCGAGCTTGTTCACCTTCGACGTCGATCACTTCTTGTTTAAACGTGAAGTGCCTCTATCGGAATGATGGATAATACACAATCCTCTTTCCCCTGCGAATAGGTAATATACAGGTTACCGTTATGCTCATAGGCATTGGGATAAGACCATTCAGTTGAGGTGCCGACATAGGTTTCAGTCTTAGAGCCGTCCAGCTGAGTAAAACCGCCCACTTGGACTTTGTCAGCGGTCTGAACGCGCCCGTCATTTTAGACGTGTGCGTTGTTCGTGGTGTGCTCGGCATGGGCAGAATCTAACGGGTGAAAGTCCCGAACCCGCCCGGTAGTGGGAAGGGTATAGCCGAACACCAAGGGTGTCCGTCGTGAGGCGGAATCTAAAGGAAGGTGCAGGCAAACCTCTGGCCTGACGAACAGAAACCACATAGAGGCTGTAATCAAGGATAAATCTGCCAGACAAGATGAAGTCCAAAAGCTACCCGGAATTGCATGCAGTAAATGTGGCAGACAGATGGAGGGAAAGATCCCGTTCTTACCCGGGGAGGTCTCACGGACATGGAAGGTCTACGGATAGAACATGGAGTAAAGCTTGCCGTGAGAAGTCAGCAGAAGCCATTGACAAACCTTGCATTACGGTTTATATTGAATCCGGTAACAATTATATGATGTCACTCCCAAAGGCTATATTTGAAATAAACTTTTTAGACCGGCTCACCCGATTTTGTTTCTGTTTACACTATCCGGCAGAATGGAGTTATGTATGAATTTTATTATTAATATAGGCAGTTCAGAAATTTTTTTCATAAACTATGACTCTTTTAATTCTAAAAAAAACTGGAGTGTATATTCCCATAGTCATTCGTGCTTTGAACTCCATTTTATTCTGGGCGGTCACTCCGTTCTGGTGTCGGATGATAAAGAATACTATTTAAAGCAGAACGATATTTGCCTTATTCCTCCACATTTGAATCATTATACGGTGAATCCGATTTCGTATAAAAAAATCAGCCTGCTTTTTAAGTTTGTTAATGCAAAAAGAAATAATGATACTAATTCACTAAATAAATTTTACGATCAACTTTATCAGACAGTCGTAATTGCAAATAACGGAATTTATGAAAAGTATATGCAACCAATCATGCTTCTGCTTAATGAGCAAACATCGTTTTCATTCTATAAAATCAAAGCATTACTGTCACTTCTTGTAATCGAACTGACAGAACTGATTAACCGTGAATACACTGCCACAAATAGCGGTTTGAATACTTTATCCGAAGACAGTAACGAAATTGAAGAAATTAGAGAAATGACTGAACTTGAAAATTATATCGACAAAAACTATATGAATAATATAACACTTAGTAATATTTCGGACTTTTTATCCTTAAGTGAAAAGCAAACTGCCCGCAAAATTTTAAAGCTGACTGGCATGGGCTTTCGTGAACTGATATACAGAAAGCGTATGGAATATGCCAAAGAGCTAATTCTTTATTCTGATCAGCCTTTTTATGAAATTGCGATAAAAACAGGATATGATTCTTACGCCGGCTTCTACAGAGCATTTAAAAACGCTTTTAATATTGGGCCCAATACTCTACGGGATATTTCTTATACTTTAACTAAGGATTAAACATATTACCGGGTAATTTGCCATAATGTATAAGAAAACGAAAACAACTCAGATGTGATATGGTGTAAAGCTTTGATACAAAGCACATATCCAATTGAGTTGTTTTTCGTATTTGGTACACCATAAAAAATGTTGATTACCTATCTATCCAAGTTCCGATATGATATCAAAAAGAAATTTTTAAAGGCATATCAAAATTCCTGTTTTCAGCAATATAGCCGAGACTCAACCTGCCAGCGATGATTTATTTTCCTTTGAATCAATCCGGTAATATACGCCTTTAAAGCAAAAGTGCTTCCAAAGGTATAATTGAAAGTACGCAATCTTCTTTTCCCTGCGAGTAAACAACATATAAATTCCCGTTATGTTCAACCGCGGATGGATATGACCATTCCGTCGGGTAGCCCACATAGCTATGGTCACCGAATCCTCCGAACAGTCTTCTTGCCGGCCATGACTGATGCCGTATCTTAAATATCCGCTTGAAAAGACCTCCATCTCGCTCCGTGACGGCGATAGAAAGAAGAGTTCTCCCATCCTCCAGATCGTTTGTTATCAAATAATTCTGACCGGTGCTCAACCAACCGGAAAAAGGCTTGCTTGTGTCTAACGGAAAATTGCTTAAGGAAATCGGCATCCATGAACGTCCCCAGTTATTACTCTGAGAAACCGGAGCAGTTTTATAACTTCCGTGGTAAGAACTCTGAGGTCTGCATACTGCAATCAGGCGATCCTTCTGGACAACAACGGCCGTTTCAGGAAAAAGCAACTCAAATTCATTTGATTTCGGTATGTCGATAAGTTCCCACTCCGTAAAATCATTTCCCTTGCTTATAGCCACGGCAGCATCATAAAAATAGTGCTCACCCGATATAATCCAGTTGCCGTCCGGCATAAGTATCGGATTTCCGAGCGGGACAAAATCAGGTATACACGCCTTGGAAGACTGCCATTTCCCCGTATCCTCTTCCAAAACAAATATTTCTGTTATGGGATATTCGTTGAATTTGTTGGAGTAATTTGTTTCATTTCCTTCCCGCCAACCGACAAAAAAGCCGTATAGCTTATCGTTGCAGGAAAAAAGCACCGGATGATTGTATGATTCAGCACCCAAGGCCGGCGGTTCAACCCATTTTTCCGGGTTGCTCCAATGGATACCGTCATCAGAGCAACAACCCCTGATAAAAAGATTGTCACGGTTACTGCTTGGCTCCAGTTCAGAATGGTTTGCCCAGCAAATATAGCAGCGGTCCTTATGCCACGCTATCGCCACCTCATGCAGAAATCGGCAACCTTCGGCCTTGGTACGCTCCACGGTCACATTTGTGATTATATCAACATCCTGCATAGTATGTGAAGATGGAAAAGGCACTGACGGATCCCATACGGAAAAGAGCGATGTATCGGCCGCCAAAGCGGTTGATATGCTCTGTGCTTCATGTTTGTTGTCTGACATCCGCTTAATCCCCCTTATTGTTGAATGCGTTGTTCCGTGAAATTTTATCACGCAGGAACGCAACACCATTCGTTATGTCCGTCACTCTTCTATCTCCCGCCTCACGCTCTATTGTAAGAAAGCCATTATACCCGATATCGGCAAGAGCCGCAAGATAAGCGTCAAAATCCACTTGACCCGTACCAAGCGGTGAATCCTTTCCTCGTGCTCCGGGTACTCCGTCCTTGGCATGTGTATGTACTATATAATCTTTTAAGGTATACACTCCCTTAACAGGATCTTCGCCCCGCGCCATCATAAAATTAGCGGGGTCAAAATTAACAGCTACTCCCTTACCGCCCAGGGAATCTAAAAATTTCTTGAGCGATTCGGCTGTTTCCGGACCCGTTTCCACAGCAAATTTTGCACCCTTTGTCTCTGCATATTGACAGAGCTCTCCGCAGGCTTCCTGCATAATTTTATATTTCTCATCGTTTATATCTTCAGGTACAACACCGATATGTGTCGTAACGATTTTTGTTTCTAAGTCCAGTGCCAAATCAACAATTCGTTTAGATTTTTCTATTAAAATTCTATTTTTTTCCTTGTCTCCGAAGCCACCCTGCGAAAAATCGCCGCAGAGAGCTGAAAAAATCAAGCCTTTTGAATGCACCAAATCCAGCAGAGCTTTACGATCACTGCTTGACATATTTTCAGGAGTAGTTGTGCCCTTTGTGGCATACATTTGTATTCCGTCCAGCTCTAATTCGGACGCCTTTGTAAGTGCTTTCTCAAATTCCAGCTCAAATGATTCCAAAACCACACCAAGTTTGAATTCCATTGATTATCCCTCCAAAACATCTTTCCCGATAATAACCGTGCTTGCGTTATGTTTATATTTTCAAAAGTTTTATATAACCCCATCGAGATAAAGCGGAAAAATTGAAGAAAAAAGTTATGACTTTTATACCTGTTAACTATGTATGATAGCAGTGTACACTATCTCATCATTAAAACTCAATATTCTTTATTTTTACGCTTTCTCGATTCTGATTTTATTCAACATATCTTTTCGCGGGAATCGGAATTATACAAGTCCGACATCCTTGAGCATCTTTTTAATCTTTTCGTCTAATTCAGGCGAAATAGCCGGAAGCGGTATACGTCCGGGACCACCATGGGAGCCCACAAGCTCTGCGGCACGCTTTAAAATTGCAAGAACAATGGGTTCGCCGCCTGTTGCGGATTCATGAGCTGCCAAATCAAGATAAGGAGACAGACGGTCACGTATTTTTTTGGCTTTGACATAATCGCCTGTTGAACGTGCTTTATACATTTCAAGTGCCAATTCAGGCGCAAAGTTGCTAGTGCTTGAAATAAAGCCTACAGTTCCGGCAAGTCCGGCAAACGGCTCTAAAAACTCTCCGTGTCCATTAATAACGGCCATTTTGTCTCCAATGAGTCTGACAACACGTTCCATTTTAACAAAATTCGGAGTGCATTCCTTGATACCCACAACTTTAGAGCTCTGAGCCAGCTCTAACATTATTTCCTCAGGTATATCTTTATGAGTTACTTCGATATTGTTATAAAGCAAAATGCCAAGTTCGGTATGCTTGGATATCTCAACATAGAAACGACGTGCCGCATCGTCCGACGGTACATAGTAATACGGGGAAAGCGCCATTACACCTGATGCTCCAGCACTCTCTGCGTGCTGAATAAGGTCGATAACATCCAAATAGTTTGAGTGGTTGCAACCGGCAATTATCGGTAATTCGTCCTTTGCCTCTGCGACAGCGGCTTCTATCAACTGTTTTCTCTCGTTGATAGTCATTGCTCCGCATTCTCCGGTACTGCCTCCAACGACTAAAACGCATTTGTTTGCACCGGTAATTCCTTTGTTGATAAGAAAACGAATATGCTTCTGCATTCCTTCGTAATCTACATCATAATTTTCTTTCATGGGAGTGATTGCTATTGCGCAAATACCCTCCAAGGCCTTCTTTAGTTCTGCTGGTTTCATTATTGTTCCTCCTAAATTTAATATATGAAAGTCTCAACTAAGACGCTTTCAACAAGTTGTTTATCACAGAATTATTTCTTTATTTGCTTCAGAGGAATTATATACCGCCTGCATAATCTGCGATGTAATCATTGCTCTTGTTATATCTGCCCGTCCTGTTTTTTGATTTCTCACTTGGTCTATAAAACTGTCTATTTCAGCCTCGTATTTATTTCTCTTTTCATAATCCGGGTTAATGGTCAACAAAGCATTATCGCTTGCTTTATACATGGTATACTTACCATCATATTGCATACGTATGCCTGCCAAATCGCCGATAAAATCTATAAACATCTCATTTTCACCGATGTTTTGAGCCCAGGCACCATTTAATGTTAAAGCCGCGCTGGTGGTACGTATAAAGCCAGCTATAGAATCTTCCACATCGTACACACCATTGAGGTTACGTGGTCCTGCCCACATTTTTGTACAGGTATATCCGCCGATATCTTTTCCCAGTTTACTGAACGCTTGTCCACTGACTGTAAGCGGTTTTGGATCTCCCAGACAATACATAACGAGGTCAATAAAATGTACACCCCAGTCAATCAGCGCACCTCCCCCTGCAATCGCTTTTGTGGTAAAGGCTCCTCCGAGACCCGGTATGGAACGAAACGCCCGGAACGATATGTACACATGATATACCTCGCCCAATTCGCCGTCTTCAATATGCTTCTTTATGCGGTTTACAGTTGTATCAAAGCGATTACAGACACCGATTGATAAAATTTGACCGGTTTCATCAGCGCATTGCTTCATCTTCTAAGCTTCGGCAAAAGTCCGGGCGGCAGGTTTCTCGCATAATACGTCTTTCCCCGCCCTTAGGAAATCTATAGCTATTGGTGCATGAAGATTATTCGGCGTGCAGACGGAAACAGCGTCCAGATCTTTTTTATCCAGCAATTCCCTGTAATTATACACAGCTGTGCCGCCATATTCCTTAGCAGCCTTGTCTGCGCGTTCAGGTATAATATCGCAAAAATATGCCAAATGTGCGTCCTTATTTTTAGTATAAGCTGGTATATGCGCAACATTTGCTATCGTTCCGCAGCCTATTACTGCAACTTGTAACGGATTCATAATTTTTTCTCTCTTTTCTACCATCTATTTTATTTAATCATACTCAACAATTAAATGAAAGTAAATATCGACAATGCCCCAAAAATCTCTACAAATGTCCTTTTATACAATGTAAATGAATTGCCGGTGTTTAAGCTACGTGGCAGATATAACAGTGAGGTTTTTGTGTAAATGAATATCCCGCGTCAAATGCAATAGTAAAATAAAGGTAGACACATGGAAAACCACCAAGTATCTCAGACTACTGACAAGGGGCTGACGCACAATGGAAAATTGTGTGTCAGCCCTAAGATTATGCCTGACCGAGGGGAATACGAGCCAAAACGCCAGAAATGTTGAAAACTAGCGCACTTAAACAAGGGCTAAGCCCTTTTTGTTGAAAACTTTTCAGTTTTTTGGCGGTTAAGCCGTCATTTTTTCAAACAACTGAGAACCGGTTCTATTCTGCTGAATTTTGTGATGAAACTTGTTATTATTGTAGCCGAATGCCATGATGAGCATTTCAGTCCGCACTTTCTTGTTGCCGCGCAGCAAAAACTGTCGGAATCCATAATCCTGCTTGATGACGCCAAACGCGCCTTCAACCTGAATTGAACGGTTCATCTCAGAACTATACCTTTTTCCGATGTGATATTCCGGAGAGACTGGATCACGCTGACGCAGAAACATCTTGGAAATCTGCATTTTCCGGTTGCCTTTGGCCCGGGTGCAGCTCTTTTTATGTGGACATCCTTCACAACTTTCGCATTCGTAATACGTGATCTCCGACTCAAAACCCGATTTAGATATACGTTTTCCGGTATACAGCCTTGAGTTTTTTTCCGTTTTGACAGGTATATTCATCCTTTTCTGCGTCGTAAGTCATGTTCTCGCGCAGACTCATATTGCTTTTGAATTTCTTTGTTTTGCTACGTTCGTAATTTTGCGGCTTTATATAACAGGTTTGCCCTTTGCTTTCAAAGTAGGTATAGTTTTCTTCACTCTCAAATCCCGCGTCGGCGGTCACATCCTCATATTGATGACCTGTGTAGGTTTCCATCCGATCAAGAAACGGAATCAATGTCAGTTGATCACTGCGCTCACCGGATATATCCAATCCCGTAATATATTCACCTTCTACGCCAAGCTGAACATTGTATACCGGCTTCAACTGCGAGTTGCGCATATGGTCTTCCTTCATATGCATAAAAGTAGCATCCGTATGAGTCTTGGAAAAGCTGTTACGACCTTGGAAGGTATCATTGTACCTCTCGTATTTCTCCTGTCGCTGCATCAGATCCCCAAGCTGCTCCATATCACGCTGCAGCTGGGTTTTCCGTTTGCCGCGTCCATGGACAAACGGCTCGGTTTGCAGTTCTGACAGACGGGCCTAGGCGGCCGAAGGCAGTATCTCAGCATTCATCCAACCGTAACGGCAGGACAGCTCCGCCAGATATTCTGTCATCTTTTTCTCCAGCCGTGCTTGATGCTTTCCTACGCTCTTTTTCCACACAAACGTGTATTTATTGGCGTTGGCTTCGATCTTTGTTCCATCCACAAACAGTATTTGTAGAATTGAAAATTTAAAGCTTAAATATCTTTTAGGGTTATTTTGAAGAAGCTCTATAAGACGCTTGTTATTACCATGTTTGGTTTCTGTGTAGCATTTCCAACGGTTATTTCATAGAAAACGGGGGTTGAGATGGCGTACAGGTGGCATCCACAAAAATCAGGTGTTTCTACTCCTTTATCCTTGTGACAATTTTTCTTTTTGCCACCCCACGCCCCACCAATTTTAAATTTGTCACCTCACTTTTTGAGGTGACATTTTTCTATTTTGAAGTACTTATGTAAGGCATCCTGCCCGCAGTCATATGGGGGGGGGCAGGACGCCTTCTTCCTTTGGCGTTCTATTATTTCCTCCTACACTTCTAATTCGGGTACGAAATTAGGGCTTTTCTGGCGGCGCGTGGATATTTGTGGGCGATGATTTCCTATGTAGCCACCGAATACGGATGGAAAGACCTTTCATCCGAAGTCAGTAACGATCTGTTGGTTTCTGTTTTGTATTTTTTACAGCAACATTATTGTGAAAAGCTGACGTTAGAGGAACTGGCAAACCATTTCGGTTATAATAAATATTATATATCCAAAATGTGGAACCGCTATGTTGATCTGAATTTTAGTGAATTTGTTAATTCCATGCGTTGCCATCATGCAGTAGAGTTGTTGCTGGACAAAGAACTGTCTATAACCAATATTGCCGGCAAAAGCGGGTTTGAATCGCTTCGTTCATTCCACCGTGCATTTCAAAAAACATTTGGATGTACACCTTCCGATTACCGGAAACAGCTCCTCAGAAATGCGAGAACTACCTGTAAAACCACCTAACTCCCCAAAAATGATAAAGCATCCTATGGTAGTGTCTTTGATATTACCATAGGATGTTCCATTTTCCACCTCCGTTTTTACCGGGCTTGTTCACCTTCGCCGACCTTGAAGATGCGTGTAAACAGCCCCCATCTGTTCCGGTGACCGCAATAGTCAGCGGATGCCAACATTCGCCATCCAAGCTGTTAGTAATTAAAAAGTATTATCCCGTACTTAATTTGCCGGCGAACGGCTGACTATCGGATAACGGCCAGTTGCTCAGCTTCATTGGCTCCCAAGTGCGGCCACAATCATAGCTGACCGATACGGGGGCGGTTTGCATCCGCAACCGTTCATCCGGGCGGAAAAGATTAATATGCCGATCGCCGTCAACAATAAATATAGACCGCCGACTTGGACTTTGTCAGCGGTCTGAACGCGCCCGTCATTTTAGACGGGTGCGTTGTTCGTGGTGTGCCCGGCATGGGCAGAATCTAACGGGTGAAAGTCCCGAAAGAGTAAAGCTTGCCGTGAGAAGTCAGCAGAAGCCATAGTAGCAACGAGATATACAGACTAGTGAAGGGCTGAATCCAAGGACACGGAGTTCGGGGAATTTACCGGTATTATACCAATCTCCAAAGGAAACTCTGTGCGGGGTGTCTTCTAAGTAATCTGCCACCGGGTTCAGCATATATTTTGCCTTTTCATCTGCCATTGCAGCGCACCAGGCGATCCAATCACTAACAAGCTGGTTAATGCAAATGTATATGTAAATCCCATTTTCAAAAACTCTTCAATCATGCTACTTTCTATACTCGGAGGGAAGTTTTCCTGTACGAGCCTTAAAGGTGCGTGTAAAAAAGGACATGTTGTTAAAGCCGCATCTTACTGCCGCCTCATTTATGGCACTTCCTTCCCGGATTAGCTCAATAGCCTTTTCACAGCGGTAACTGTTTATATACTCAATAATCGTGCTGCCTGTAACCTCTTTGAATTTTTTTGACAGACTGAACTTGTCATGGTATACCATCTTAGCTAGGCTTTCAAGGGTTATTTTCTCGTTATAGTTTTCTCTGATATATTTAATCGTTTTTTTAATTTCTTCAAAATGCCGGTTGATTTTGGGAAGGTTTTTTTCAAAAACAGTGTGGTTTTTTCTAAGCTCAATTAGAATTTTTAGCACCGCAGTCTGCAACAGGGCGGTTTTGCATATATCGGATGAGTTGTAAATTGCTTCTATTTCCTCAAAAGTCTTTACTATTACTGGACTTTTAATCAAACTGTCAAAGTAAAGAGTGGTGTGGTCAATAAGTGCAAGTTTGCAAAGCGCCGAATCAATAATAAGACAGGTATATTTCATATCCTCGTCAGCCCCTGTGTAATGCACGACATTAGAATTCACTACAATAATATCGCCCTTTTGCATTTCGCGTTTTTCACCATTTAGCAAAACATAACCCTGCCCAAAGGTGCAAAGCTGTATTTCAAGATTTTCGTGCCAATTCGTTAGTTTGTTGCAAAAAAACTTGGTTCTTTTAATGTCCGGCAAAAAGACACAAGGCATATTTTCGGATAGCTTGCCGTATTCTTCATATCGAGTTTCAAACATTTTTTACTTTCCTTTACAAGATTGTGTTATTTTTAAGCAAGATATGGCATTGTTTTGGACTAAAGCATGATTATAATTGTATTATAATCGATTATACAAAATAGTGAAGCATTATTTGGGATTAAATATTACTGACGCAATAATAAAGGAGAGTGCGATTATGGCAAGAACAAAGTTAGAAGGCATCTATATCCCGGTTATTACCCCTTTCAATGAAGATGAAAGCATCAATTTTGAAGCAATTAAGGGTGTCGCTAAATTTTTGGGGGAGAATGGCGTAACCGGTATTATTCCGTCCGGCTCCACCGGCGAAATGATTGGTTTGCGCCTGGAAGAGCAGATTGCCGTTAACAAAGCCTATATTGAGGCTGGTCACGCAAACGGCTTGAAGGTTGTGGCTTCCACCGGTGCATATCGCACCTGCGACGTTGTTACCATGTCTCAAGCTGCCGAAGAAGCAGGTGCCGATGGTGTTATGGTGGTAACACCCTGGTATATGGGGCCCAACAAGAAAGAACTGTACCAGCACTATAAGACTATACATAACAGCATCAGCATCCCGGTGATGATGTATCACAACCCCTATTATTCCACGGTTTTGCTTGACGATAAATTTATTGCAAGGTTGTATAACGAGGGTTGTATCGATGCTGTCAAAGAGCGTCAGGCGGATGTGTATCGTCAACAGAATCTCCGCCGTTTGACCGATGACAACTTCGGAATCTTCTATGGTTACGATGTGTGTCCCGTGGAGTGCCTCACCTGCTGGTCTGATGGTTGGGTTTGCGGTACCGGTAACTTGTTCCCCGCAGAAAACGCAAAGATCTATCAGTTGGCTAAGGAAAAGAAAACGGCGGAAGCCATGAAGGCTCACGAGGAATTGATCTGGCCTTACCTGCACCTCTTCTCGGAAAGCGACTCGAACGGTGATGTGCTGTGGCTGCAGATCATCAAAGAAGGCTTGAAAATGCGTGGCGTAGAAGCAGGGTACAGCCGTAAACCGGTCCTTTCCGATCTGCCAGAGGAGACAATCAAGAGATTGAAGGATACCTTAAAGCACTACGGTTACATTGACTAATATTATTTTATGAGTTAAAGTGGGACTGCATTTGATTATAAGTGCAGTCCCATTTTTAAAAATGCAGGAGGGATATTTCATGTCAAACACAATTAAAACAATATTTAGTGAGGATATGTCAACCGATAAGGAATTGATTGTTTCTGAGGGCAGACCGATTGACGAAATTGCAAGGACTATTACCGCTGAGGTGAGCGAAGAAGCGGTAAGGAAAGGCGATAATTTTGCTAAGGAAATTGCCAACTGTTTTGTTGCCGATTTTGAAAAGGCCGAAGACAGAATGGCCCATGTTTCCACCTTTATTGTTATTGATGATTATGTTTATATGACCTATTATGCTAACACGAAGGAACCGACCGAAGACCCTAAAAATCAAACCGCACGCTTGGTTTATGCCCCCATAAACGATATTCAAAACAAAACATTTATTGATTTGCAGACCACTAGTGATACAGTTAGCGACAAAACTATTGACATGGTTTATGACACCATATTAATGCAAAAGGACAGCAAAACAATTTATATTATGTGGACCGCCCGCATAACCGAGGGAAATTACTATCGTTTTTATTGCCCCTTTGATATTACAACCAAAACTCTTGGAGAAATTGGTGTTAACAGATTTAAGGTTGGCAATACGGTAAACGACTTTTCGTTCAGCGGTATCAGAAATGCTTTGGCAAGAGAAGGTAAACCCTGCAAAAAAATGTACTCCGATTTAGGTATTATGCAAAAACTTTCAAGCAGAGAGGAAAACGGCGAAACCTATTATTACTCGGGTACATACAGCGGTGATTTTAACGCCGTTATAAAAAGTAAGGATTTAATTACTTGGGAATACGTCTCACAACCCGATTTTATAAATGATTCTAAATGGGAAAATGCTACTTATGTTTTAAACGATAAGGTCTACTATTTTGTAAGACAGCAGGATGATAATCAATCTGGATTTCTAACGGTTTATGATTTACAAAAAGAATGTTGGGAAAAACCTGTAGAAATTTGGGACTGCCAATCCCGCTCTGATTTTATTATCTATAAAGGCGATATGTATCTTTTCCATGCACCGATAGATCGCGAGCATATCGGTATTGTTAAAATAAATACAGAGGACATTACAAAAAGCACTGTCATTTTACAGGCCAATATGCAATCAAGTTGTTTCTATCCCTTTATTCAGTATTATGAAGGTGAAGAACTTGCTATGTCTTATACTGTGGCCAGAAAGCATATTCGCTTGGCAAAATTCAAATTAAGTAACTATTTATAAGGCTCTTTCTCAATAGTTGGGAGAACCCATGAAATGAAACTACATGGGTTTATCCCAACTATTGACATAAGAGACTTGACAAAGAGCAAAAAAAGACCCGAGATATTAATCTCGAGTCTCTTCTCTGTGTTGGCGCCTACCTATTTTCCCGGGCCGCTTCCAGCCAAGTATCTTCAGCGCAAGTGAGCTTAACTGCCGTGTTCGGGATGGGAACGGGTGTACCCTCACCGCCATCGGCACCAACTTATGGCTCCCCCTGCTGGACTCGAACCAGCGACCCTGCGGTTAACAGCCGCATGCTCTACCAACTGAGCTAAGGAGGAATATAGGGCGAAGCCTTGCAAACAGCGCAACCTCGCGTTTTTCTTAGCTCCGGTGTGAAACCAGTTGCTTGGCCTACCAACTGAGCTAAGGAGGAATATGGGGCGAAGCCTTGCAAACAGCGCAACTTCGCGTTTTTCTTAGCTCCGGTGTGAAACCAGTTGTATGGCCTACCAACTGAGCTAAGGAGGAATGTGGGGCGAAGCCTTGCAAGCAGCGCAACTTCGCGGTTTTTTTAGCTCCGGTGTGAAACCAGTTGCATGGCCTTGCACTACGGAACGTGTAGTCAGAGTATGTTTGTCCTTTGATCTGGCATAGAACAAAAAACCATCAGAATGATTGGGACGGTATTCCTTCCAATATTCGCGCAACAATTCAAGATTTCTTTTCGACAAAAGT
>JAQWBM010000048.1 GCA_028706405.1 Eubacteriales bacterium | reverse complement strand
GAAGAATCTTGGCAGCGCTGTTAGCTTATCTATGCAGGCGATTTGTGATATTGAAAAGGGAAGGCGGTCAACCACTGCTGATAAACTTATCATTATTGCCGACTTCTTCGACGTCTCCCTGGATTACCTTGTCGGCCGCAGTGACGACCCGAAACGGTATTAAAAAAGCAGCGCGGAGCAAACTCTTCACACTGCTTAGATTTTTTTAAATTTATTGCATTTCTTTGCCAGTATGCTATAATGACCATATAAAGAGTGCTGCCGGTAAACGGTTAGCCCAGAAAATAGTTAGATTAAAATAATCGCCTAGTTTTCCAGACGGAGGCGATTATTTCTTTTTTGTGACTTGATATGTAACATATACAACATTAACAATCAGAACCAATAAGGCTATTGTCTCCGCTATGGACATACGCATCACCCCCTCCGAAGAGGGCTAACCGCCTACCGTGTCTCCGGCAGCACACTGACATTATAGTAAAAATTATGGCAAAAATCCATTTATTTTGTCAGTGTGAAAATGTTTAATTTTCAATGTACTAATGAATCAGGATAATGAAGCATTATGAAAGCATCCTTTGATTATCTCGCCGGCCGCCCTCATATCCAACTGAAATAAAAAATATGCTACCTTGTCAATTGTGTGGTAAAATCTAGTTAATAATTGGTCGAGGAGAAAGGGTCGTTATCACCAGCAATTGAAAATAACTCTGGTCGTTGAAGTCCAAACAGTTCCTCAAGTTTGTCAAGAGTATCATACGTAGGTTTATGTCTGCCTTTTTCCCAATCGCAGACAGTTTGTGCGGAGACTCCGCAATAGTCCGCAACAAAATTTTGTGTCCATCCTCGTTTGATTCGCTCTAGGCGTATTCTTGTTGTAGTCATAATTTAACCTTTCTCCCCACAAGCAACTATGGTTTTTACATAGTTACGGCTTTATGTTACTATGGTTTTTCCATAGTGTCAAGAGGAAATATCTATGAATGATAATAGTTTTGCAGTTCGTTTAAAAGGGCTACGAAAAGCTAATAATCTGAGTCAAAAATCACTTGGTGCAGCCATCAATCTTTCTATGCAAACAATTAATGATATCGAAAAAGGAAGAAGCAATACTACATTGGACAGAGCTATTGTTATCGCCGACTTCTTCGATGTCTCCATAGATTACCTTGTCGGCCGCAGTGACGACCCGAAACGGTATTGATTTTCTTTTTCACCTCAGCTGAAATCTGACAAAATAAAATGTATATGACACTTTATAATATTGTGGTAAAATCAAGTTAATTGGTTGAGGAGAAAGGGGCATCATCGGATATTTGCTGCAACAGATCTCCATCGTGCAAGTTAAACAAAGTACGTAATGCGATTAAGACATCATAAGAGGGTTTTCGCTGCAAAGTCTCAATTCTTTGAATTGTGCTTTTTGTTACGCCGACTTTATCAGCGAGTTCTTGCTGCGTCCATCCCTTTTGTAGTCTTTCGTATTTTAGCCTTGTTATTTGCATTGTTGCTCCTTTCTCCTCTTGTGTGTTTCCTTAAAGTCACTGCATGTTTTTATTTTAGTTGACTTCGAGGAAACTGTCAAGGTGTTTTTTTATGTTTGATAAAAATAAATTTGCAGGCCGCGTGCAGTCCTTAAGAAAATCAATTGATTTAAACCAGCAACAACTTGCCGGTGCCATAGGAGTTACTAAATCTACAATCAGCAGGATTGAATCCGCTTCACGTGCCGCTTCTATAGAAATCATTTATGCATTAGCAAATTACTTTGATGTCTCGATTGATTATCTCGTAGGCCGCAGTGACGACCCGAAACGGTATTAAAAAAGCAGCGCGAAGCAAACTCTTCACACTGCTTAGGTTTTTTCCAAATTTATTGCATTTCTTTGCCAGTATGCTATAATGATTATATAAAGAGTGCTGCCGTTAAGCGGTTAGCCTAGAAACTGATTAAAAAATAACCGTATCCCCTGGCGTTGGGCGGTTATTTTTTATTATGTTCCAGATTCAAAATTAGTACGATCAACGTGGCAATACCAAATATAATCGTAAATTCCTCATATGTACTGATAACTTACCACCTCCTTATCCTGCGATTGGCATTTTTCAGCCTAGTTGCAGAAATAACGGATGATGGCTAACCGCCTGCCGTGTCTCCGGCAGCACACTGACATTATAGTAAAAATTATGGCAAAAATCCATTTATTTTGCCAGTGTGAAAATATTTAATTTTCAATGTACTAATGAATCAGGATAATGAAGCATTATTAAAGCATCCTTTGATTATCTCGCCGGTCGCAGTGACGACCCGAAACGGTATTGATTTTCTTTTTCCCCTCAGCTAAAATCCGACAAAATAAAATGTATATGATACTTTATAATATTGTGGTAAAATCAAGTTAATTGGTTGAGGAGAAAGGGGCATCATCAGCATCGACCTGTTCCAGCAGGTCGCAACGATACAAACCAAATAAATGTTGCAGCTTCACAAGAACTTCATAGGAGGGATTACACTTTAATGTCTCGATTCGTTGGATTGTTTGCTTTGTTACTCCAACTTTTTCACCGACTTCTAATAAGGTCCATTCCCTTCTGATTCGTTCTTTACGAAGCCTTGTTACTTGTTTCTTTGCCTGCATCCTTGCACCCCTCTCCCCGTGGTTGCGTAACGCGTAACCCCATCTTCATTATATGTTGCGTTATGCGTAACGTCAAGGGGATAAAATGTCATTTATAAATTTTTTATCGGAGAGAGTTAAATTATTAAGAACAGCCCAGAAAGAAAGCCAACAAGCTTTAGCTGATTCAATCAAAATAACAAAATCTTCGGTCAGTAGAATTGAAAGTGCCAATCAATCTGTCACGGTAGATACATTACTGGCTTTAGCTGAGCATTATAATGTCTCTATTGATTACCTAATAGGTAGAACAGAAATAAAAGAAATCAATCAGAATGCCGCTGAGTCTGAAAAAGATGAAACAAAACTATTGAAAGAGGAAGAGCTGCTTCATAATTTTAGAAACCTTGACGACATGTCAAAAGGGAGGCTTATTGAAAGGTCCAGGATCCTACTGGACGAATCAAAGTGTATTGACAAAAAGTATACTATTTGAATATTTAATAAAGAATAATTTTTATTTTCTATCTAAAAATATAACTTGAATTATTTCGTCAGACATGGTTATAATGATATTGACAGTATTACTTTTTTGCGAAATAAAAGAGCTTGCCCATGACGGCTGGCTCTCAAGAGTGATAACTAATAACGAGTATTAAAACACCACTAGGCCGCCAAGCATAAGTGGTGTTTTACTTTTTTGAACCGTTGATTATTAAACCAACTATTCCGAGCACAATCAATGCGATCAGTGAGCCGAAGCCCAACATCAAGCTTATTGATTCGTATGCACTCATCGTAGGCCGTTTTTCCTTTCCGCAGTCTATACAAACCACCTCCCAGAGAAAACAGCCAGCCACCACTCCGGACAAGCTCTTTGTTTTATTATACTTCATGGATTTAGGAAAAAGCAACTTTTACTATATCTTTTTTTATAATGACCGACTCTCAAAAGTTATCTAAGATTCATCAATAACTCATTTTATAAACCGATGTAATAAGGAGTATAAAGAATAATGTATTAGCAATAATTACAGTAAATAGCCAAAGTTTATTATGCACTACACATCGGATCAAATTATGCTGCTGGAGATCTATGCCTCATTAGATGATCTTTATAAAGGGAAGTTACTAGAGCGTGCTTTATTTCTAGCAGAAGAATCTAATGCGGAGAAAAGAATTTTAAACTTAGACGGAAATGTTGTCTATGTCAATTTTAAAAAGACCATTGGTCCTAAATAGCCATGGCTTTTTTATTTGAGCCTCCCCTTTTCTCACATTTTAATATACCGGACAAGGTTAAATGCTCGCAATGGAAACCGGTTACTTCTTCCTGCCTTCGATTATTTATTAAAATCACATATACACTATGATAAATAATCAAATAAAGTTTCCGGGGGTGATTCCATGGTTAGATTATTAGTATATGTTGATTTTCTAAAGTAATATTTTTATTTACCGGCAGAAAAGAATAATGAAAAATTCATTGAGGGCAGCAGCTTGTTATCGGAAGTGTTAAGCAGGAGTCAAAAAAGAAGCGGCGTCCCTTTTGGAAATAAATAAAAAACGTACATAAAAATTTGCACAAAACAATTGACATCATCCAGCACGTACATCATAATGTACATATAGGAGGTGAGAAAAATGCTAAACATTAATATCACAAATTTCAGAAAGAATCTATTTGGAGTTCTGGAACAGACCATAAAATTCAATGAGCCGGTTAATATCAGCACAAAGGACGGAAATGCCGTAATCCTTAGCGAAGAGGATTATAACGGCCTGATGGAAACCCTCTACTTGACATCGATCCCTGGTATGAAAGAAAAGCTCATAGAAGGGTTGAACACTCCTATTTCAGAGTGCATACCCGAAAATGAGGTGGAATGGTAATGTATTCAATCTTTTTCACGAAAAAGGCGGTTAACGATATCGAAAATTTGAAAGGGGCAAAACTGGACGGAAAAGCAAAATTCCTAATTAGTATTATTCGGGAAAATCCGTATCAGAATCCCCCTTCTTATGAAAAACTGCGGGGTAATCTGCAGAATGCCTACTCCCGTAGGATAAACATTAATCATAGGCTTGTTTATGAGGTTGCAGAAGCAGACAAGACCATAAAGATTATAAGCATGTGGACTCATTATGAGTTTTAACGGCAGAAAAGAAAAGATTCTTAATAATGTTTGACTTTAGCATAAAATATAACATATTTGTTATTGAATTATAATAACGAATATGTTATTATAATATTACGGATTGGGGAATGCTAAAGAATGTTCAAAGTCATTTTTTATCAAGATAGAAGCGGAAACGAACCGATAAAAGATTTTTTGTTAGACCTAAGCCAGAAGGCCCAGTCCAGCAAAAATGACCGCATACAGTTTAACAAGATAAATGCCTATATCAAGGCTTTACAGGCCTACGGCACCCGCATAGGTAAGCCCTCAGTTAAGCATATAGACGGCGATTTGTGGGAACTGCGACCACTTGAAAACCGTATATTTTTCTTCTACTGGCGTGGCAATACTTTCGTACTGCTGCACCACTTTATCAAGAAAAGCCAGAAAACGCCGATGAAGGAAATAGAGCAAGCCCGAACCAACCCAAAGGACTTTTTGGAAAGGATTGATGATAATGAGCGTTAAAATAGGAAACACCAATTTTACAGAATTCAATGATCTGTATAATGACCCTAATATCGTTCCCCCCGCTGAACGTGCTAAAATTGATTTTGAAGTAGCGTTAATTGGAAAGCTGATAGAAGCCAGGGAAACGAAGGGCTTATCACAAAAGCAGCTGGCGGACCTGGCCGGGCTAAAGCAGCCCGCTATATCCCGGCTGGAAAGCATGAAGGCTACGCCGCAAATTGATACCCTCTTCAAAATTCTACAGCCTTTGGGGTATACCTTGGCTGTAGTCCCTGCTGAAAAACCCCCACAGCAGCCGTAGGCGCTCTGCGAACCTATTAACACAGAAAAAAAAGCCGCTTCGGGCATTTATCGGAGCCAGTGAGCGTGGTATTCAAAAATTATGAACTAAACGAAAGAAAACCCACTTATAATGCGCTAATTGCCCTGGCAGACTTCTTCGATGTCTCCCTTGATTACCTTGTCGGCCGCAGTGACGACCCGAAACGGTATTAAAAAAGCAACGCGAAGCAAACTCTTCACACTGCTTAGATTTTTTCAAATTTATTGCATTTCTTTGCCAGTATGCTATAATGACCATATAAAGAGTGCTACCGGCAAACGGTTAGCCCGGAAATAAATCGATTAAATAAACCGCATGTTTCTCAGGCACGGCGGTTTATTTCTTTTTTGCGAGTGTGTATGTAACATATACAACATTAACAATCAAAACCAATAAGGCTATTGTCTCCGCTGTGGACATACGCACCACCCCCTCTTGCGAGGGCTAACCGCCTACCGTGTCTCTGGTAGCACCAAGGACAGTATAGCAAAGGCTCCCGATTTATGCAATAAAAAGGAATATGCTTCCATCCAATTGGTTAATTAATGGAAATATAATTAAACATTTCTAATATATGTAAATTTACCCTAATATATTTTTGCAAAAAAAATAATATCTTCTTTTTCAGATTATAATCCTTCAATATGGTTTGTCCTTAGCTTGGGTATAGTTCTTTCATGGTCACGCTTTGACATCCCCCCTGCTATACAATGCCTAAGCCCCCTGTTAATATATGACTGTATGCAAGCTATTAACCCAGAAGCTTTCTTTTTCTCCTTGCTGACTGTTGCTGATTTGCGGGCTAATGCTGACGCCGCTTTTTTAACTGTTGTGCCAATGACCTCAATAACAGGTGAAAGCACTGTATATAAATTGCTTGTCTGCCCATTATTTTCGCGAAACCTACTTGCCACTTCTAAAAATTTCGCTTCTATCAACTCCTTGATCGCCATTCTTACGGCACTAATCGACACCATGCACGCAGCAGCTGTTGTGCGGTGAGCTGGGTAACAGGTCCCTTCTTTATTGCAGCACCGACAAAAATAAAAATAAATAAGTTTTGCCTTCGATGAGATAGACATCTTAAAAATATTGGAGTTACACCAAAAACTATTGTTCTTTGTTCTGTTCATAATCATATACAAATTGGAAGACTTTCCGCCTTCTTCTCTATAACGAGGAGATACCGTCAATAACTTCCTTTCCTTCAACTCTTTAATGGCCAACTTCAAAGAGCTGACGCTGAGGCTGCAGGCGCCGGCAATGGTTTTGTGTGCCGGCCATGACTTGCCGAAATAGTCTGCGCATTTGCAAAGGTACATATAAACTATTTTAGCATTTGCGCTAATATCCTCTATAAAGATTCCATTGTTAATATAAAAATAACCTGTTCTTTTTATTGCTTCCGTTGACATTATAATACCTCCTTGGTAGTGATAAATAGTAGTTCATAAGCAGGACAGATTATACTACTTCTTTTAAAAAATGGCTTAAAATCGATTATAGAGCCTCAGTTTTTTTGTATTTTTTAAGACATATAATACAAATGTGAAAAAAGCTTGACAATAGTTTTATGGCTGATAGAATAAAGACACAAGGGCAGAGTACACCCAGCTATATTCTATATGCTATATGCTATGGGCTTGGAAATGCGAGTGAATGTAAAAGCCTTGGGGAGCGGCCAAACTCAACACCAAGGTTTTTCAATTTTTTGGATTATTTTTTCTTTTCTTCTTTTTTGTTGCCATGCGTAAACTTTATGCGGTCGATCAAAAAGTAATTGGTCTGAATTTCCTTTTTGTTCCCGTTTTCATCATATACTGGGATCATGCTGTTTTTCAGCTCCCCTTCCGCATAAAACTCATCGCCCTTTTTTAGATGTTCCCCCATGAACTCTGCCAATCGCCCCCATGCGGTCACATTTATGTATGTAGTCTGATCCCCCCCTGGGCCAGAAATGGCAACCCGGTTGTTGCAAACGCTTTTCTCGCCTTCAGTCAGTAGGACAGTTTTAACTTTGACATCCTGTGTCAATCTCATGATATTTGCGTACATCTAATCTTCCCCCTTGTTACATTTTTCTTCCATAATTTTGAAAACATCGTCTAACGTAATACCGCTGGCTTCAATTTTACGTAAGACAGCTTCGTTTTCAATTTTCTTTTTTTGTTGCTGTAAAGACTTAATCCGTTCTCTATTCTGACTTAATTTTTGAATTATATTATTTTTATCTGCTTCAAGTTTTACCCTTTTTTTTATTGCATCCTGAAGCCGTTCGTCAATGCTCTTCGCCACGTTTCCGTTCACTCCTTTTGTTAATGATATATACAATGACCCCCGTAATAACTGCCAGGGTGATAAAGTTATCCAAAATGATTGATTTCAAAAGATCTAAAGCCAACTGCCCAAGACCTCTTCCTTCATCCGGCACAACTTTATTTTCAAATTCTTCACCGCCCTCCTTTCCCGATCCAACAATCGGAGATTCTTTTTTATTGATATTAATTGGAAATATAGATCCTCTGCCAGCAGTTATTATTAATGTGCTTGGATATTTTATCTCGTAGGATGCATCCGCCGCATCAAAAGAAACATAGTCAACAAGATAATCGCCTGCAGGCAGGGAATAATTTGATTTCCATTGGTTTATGCATTCAGCGGTAACTACATAGTTAATGCCATTGTTATCCACTAAATTAATCATGATCGAATGGGTAAACGATTCAGGGGCATCCACTTTGACATCAATATATCCTTCGGACTCGGCAAAGCTTAAAATACCTGACAAACAGATAGCAATGCACAAGCTGAAAACAAAACTTGTTTGCAAAAAAAACCTTTTCAAAATCCAACCTCCCCCTATTCATAGAAATTAACATATGGGCGCCTGAAATATTTAAAGCCTTTATAGCTGTTTACAACAACCCCCTGTCCGTATGCGCTGTGACAATACAAATGATTCCCATCTTTATCTTTGCCAACATAAATCCCTACGTGGTTCTTTGCTGTTTCAGGCTTCAGCTTAAAAGCAAGATCCCCTACTTTCATTTCTTCTTTTGGGACAGCATAACTTTGGCTCCACTGGTAGCTGCTACCGCCTCCGGAAAGGATATTGCCGGCTCCGGCAGTTTTGTATACCCAATCGGTAAAGCCAGAACAATCAAGCCCATACGGCTGATATGTTCCAGTGGTAGAACTTCCGGTAGCCGTAACTTTAACGCTTTTGCCCCAAGTTTCATTCCACCCTGCAGCTGACTTGCCGCCCCAAAAATAACCTACCTTGCCAACCAGGCTTAACGCTGTCTGCCGAATTTCTTCCCGTGTGGCGCTGCTTGTCGGCGCGCTTTTTATAAGCTCCGCTATTTCTGACGCCGACAACTCATTTTGGCTGATGTTTGCAAGCCCAGGATAAGTTGCAGCCCAATCGGATGTAACCAATGTTCTAACCCAATCCTGTTCCCAGTCTTCAAGCCCTATATTGTCAATAATCTCTTCCATATCAAGGGAGTAAACTTGTACATATAGCCGTAGATGGCCTGGGCAATATGAATCTGTTTCACATCCGCTGCAATAATATTTTTCAGTCCTGGTTTTTAGGTAGTTAAGCTTGTTGTATAGTTCCAGCAGCCGCTTTTGTTCCTCAGAAGAAAAAGTGATATCTTGTTCAAACTCCACAGCGATGATCGAAATAAGCTCTTGCCAGTTTGTATGCACTTCGCCAATCTCAGTCATCCATTCAATAACAACGTCGTCATATCCCTGGCTTTTATATTTTTCTATCTCCTCTCTTTGCCCCTCGTCTAATTCCTGAACCCTATCAATATACTGCTGAACCACATCTTCATCTGCCAGCAGAAAATTTGCTGGTGCGGAGCTGGCTGCGCCGATTGAGGATGTCAATGAAAAGAATAGCACAACACATAAAAAAACAATCCCAATAAATATGAGATTGCTTGGTTTTATTGCTACTGCCCTTATCATTGCCATACCTTTATTTATATGATTTATTTTCGGTATATTCAGGGAAATGCGGTTTGCCATTTGTAAAGCTTTTTTTGGTTTAGGCCTAATTGTACTGGCTTTTACCTTTCGGGATGACGAAGCAGCACTTTTAACCGGGTCAGAGGCTTTGACAGTAGATCCATACCGATTATTCCATTTTCCCTGCTCTCTTGCTTTCAGCCTGTTGCGATTTACGTAGCGGAAAACCTGCCTGCTTTTTGTTACAGCGCTGTGCAACCCCATCACGGTTTCTTTTGCTCCTATAGCAGACTTTGCGGACATGCTGATGCTTCCCATACTGCTGTCTGTGATATCAGAAGTATATATGCTCTCAGTAAGCGTAATTCCAGAGCCTTCTATTGTATTTCCCGTGATTCTCTTAACATCACTTTTAAAAGTCCCTATAGGATTCTTTCTATTCTCTCCTTTTGATTTTTGAATGCTTCCAATCCTTTTAACAAGCCTTTTCCCTTGTCCGTAATGGCTCCCGGTTTCCCTCACCGCTTTAGCACCTTCAAGTGCCGCTCCAACAGATGTATTTTCGGTTTCCTTAGAAGATAATATCCTCCCAATCTGCCGGTATGTAACATGCCGGCTTACAAACTCAGGACCCTGCTTTGGACCGCGCAATATCATACATCATACCCCCTATTAAACAGACCAGGTTTTTTTCTCAGCATATGAGCTGATTTCCTCAATCTTTGTAGTCATCATCCTATATAGCTGCGTGTTCCTTGGGAAGATATTTTCAAATGGTATTATGTTTCCGCCGGCGCAGATCAGACCATGACCTTGTTCCGAATTAGTGATGTATTCCATTTGAGAATCTGAAATGCCAAACATTTCAGCAAGCTTCTGCCGGTCCTGGGTTGCCTGGTTCATCATTACGACAAATTCGGAATTTTGGAGCATGTTATACGCGATGTCGGATTTTAAGAGTGGTGTCACATTCTGGGTTATGCCGGTTGGGATCCCTCCCCATTTTCTGAACCGGCGCCAGATCTCATCAAAATATCCTTCCAGTAATTTATTGCTGAAAAACACCTGTATCTCATCAATGGGGAGCCATGTGCGCTTCCCTGCTTCTCTATTGGCCGTGATACGGTTCCATACGGCATCCATGACGATCAGCATGCCGGCTGTTTTAAGATTTTTGCCGAGATCTTTAGTATCAAAGCAGATTAGGCGATTATTAACTTTTACATTTGTCTTATTGGAAAAAACCTTCAGCGTTCCTAAAACGTACAGCTCCAGGCTTGATGCAATTTTAGCTGCTTCCTGTTCCGGCTGCTGTTTGATAATGTCATAAAGATCCTCCAGGATCGGGGTATATGCAGGGTCAAAATTATGATCAAACAGATCCTTGTAAGCAATTTTGACACACCTGTCTATTATTGATATTTCTATCGGGTCAAGGCCATCTTTTCCTCCAATCAAAATATCGAACAGTGAAAGTATGAAATCGGACTTAACAAGCAATGGATCATGCTGTCCTGCATCATCATCGGAATACGTTTCCGTCAGATCCAGAGGGTTAATATAATTCTTGGATGCAGCCGATATATGTATGACCTCACCGCCGAAGGCCTGAACAAGCTCCGTGTACTCCCGTTCCGGATCAATGATAATAACGTCATCTTCAGTCCCTAAAAGTATTGATAACAGCTCTATTTTTTCCTCCATGGATTTTCCGCTTCCAGGCGTGCCAAGGATAAAGCCCGAAGGCGTTTTTAATAATTTGCGGTTTATCGCGATAATATTGTGCGTAACAGCATGCTGGCCGTAAGGTACCCCGCCTTTTTGAAATATCTCCAGGGATGAAAACGGAATGAAAATGGCCGCGCTTTCAGTCGTTAGGCACCGGTTTATTTTCAGCGTATCCAAACCGTAAGGCAAAACATTATTGAGGCCTTTTTCCTGCTGCCATTGGAGGATTCCTAACTGACATAGATTTTTTGCAGCTGCCTGAGAAATTGCATCATATTGCAGCTCCAATGCCTCTTTGGTATCAGCTATATGCAATATTGTAATTGTCGTCAAAAATAACTTCTGATCCTTGTTTACAATGTCATCCAGAAGTTCTTCTGTTTCGCTAAGTGCCGTTCTTAACTTGTGAGGGATATAAGCTTCAAGCTGCCCTTTATTTCTCGCTTTGTTTTGCAAATTCATCTTATCAGCTTCCATTGATGTGATCCTCGCAGTTACAAGCTTAAGGGCTTTGCTCGGTTCTACCGGCTCATAAGTAATGGATAAAGTCATATTAAATCTGAAGTTTGTCAAGTCATCCAAAATTTTATCTGCAAGAAAAGTGGGATATTCCCTTACAAATAAAACCTGTGCATATTTATCACCCATAATAAAGTGATTCCTTTTAAATCCAATTCCATCTGCTGCAATACTATCCTTTGCTGTTAAGCCATGCTTTTTATCGCGCATAATAACCTCCGCATTAAAAAGCCCTTCATTGCCGTTTCTGTATATGCCATGGAATATTTCCATTCTCTCTGAAAGATCCAGCCCATGGGCACGGCTGCCCGTTTTTTTCAATAGGTTGATTGTCTCAATCTCTAAGCGGGTAAAATAGTCCTTTGCGGCTTCATAACTGTTTGCAGTCATTGTAAGTGTAATATATTTATCTTTACTGATATTGTTCTTCCCTTCTTCGATTTTACCAAGCTGGATGCTGTTAAATTCCTTTCTGAGCATCCTTTGATTATCTTCTTTATCCTCCAGAAGAATTGCCTTTTCAAATTCGGTTTTATTGATTGACTTGAGGTTGATTGTGACTTGCACTCCGACATTCGCATTGTAAGAATTCAGCAGCTCACACCAGGTCATAAATGTACTTTCTTGTTCATCTTTCCTGGCGGTGCTGTAATTGATATCAGAGAAGCGGATCGTTTTTGAAAAGGTGTTTTTACTCACTTCCAAGATCCCATCTTTATATTCATTGATATATGGGATGGTTTCCTGAGTGCTCTTCCTATTTTTTAGCAACCTTACGTTTTTTGTAAGCCATTGCCATGCCTTTGTTATTTGCATTTTTTTCACCCTCTTTTTCGTATTCTGATTTGATCCATGCATAAACGTTATTTGTCATGTATTTCCTGTTTTGCTCTGTAGTCATGAAATCCAGTATACACAGAGCTAATTTTTCAACATTCATACCGTTATATTTATAAAATCCCACTAAAATGAATGGTGCTGATGTGATGACAATAGCCCATCCCGCAAGCTCATCCCCCAAGTGCTGCTGCAGAAAAAAATATAATGGTACGTTTACTACCAATGCCAAGAGACAGCATGTAAGCTGCCTCTTTGTCATTCCCAGAAGCCATTTTTCTTGATATTCCCTGACTTCTTTCGGTATTCTTACTTCAATCATTTTTTCATTTTCCTCCATTCCCAATCAAATTAAACCGGCTATTTGTTTCCCCCAAGATCCTGATTTGACCAACATGAAGAGAAGTATTGCATAAGCCAGTAGAAAACCGCCGCTGCTGCCGGCCATATTGCCCTGCTGTGAGGGATCAAGAAACTGTACCGACATTGCGGAGAAAATCACACAGGAAATAAGCATGATAAAGCCCTGCAGGCACACGCCTATAAAGGATTGTATAAACTTTTTTGCAATATTATGGTTATCTGGCGAAGCCAGCGTTGCCAGAGGGAGCGGAGCCAATGCAATATAAATGTAAATCTCAATCAGCCTTCCGTAAGCGACCAGCTTAATAAGAACCTTCATGATTACCATAAGCAGGGCAATCGGGATCCATGAAGCTTGCAGCATAAGCATGTCCCTCACATTAAGGTTGGCAATCTCAGAAACCATCGCAGCCTTATCTGCCTCACTGATAACCTCTTGCGGAGCCAGCGCGGCAGAGGTTATAATATTTGCCGTTGCCGAGTATAAAAACCCCATAATTTCAAAGCTACTGGTTAATACCACTTTTGCCAGCAGCATGAACAGCAACACTTTAGCTACATCTTCGTACGATCTTATTTTAAAAAGCATCGCTTTGTTCAAAAACGACAGAAGTATGAATGCGGATGCAATGGTGAAACCGACCGGCACCAGCGCATCCGACAGTCCTTGTATCATGCTCCAAATCGCGACATTATCTTCTGGATCCATAGACAGGATGCTTATTACATCCTGGATATCCGCGTTTAAATCACCGAAAAGGCTGTCTACAATAACCGTAGCCCATCGTTCCTTGAATGGTTTTGCGATCCAATCCGCTACAGCCCCGATTATTTTATACCCGAATACAATCGAAATCGGATCAGGTGCAAGTGCATAGACAATTCCAGAAACAGATATAACCGCTAATGCAGCAATGCAAAGCACACGCTTTACTCGTTTTTTCATAACCCTCCCCTGCCTTAAAATGTTATAAAGTTAGGCGATAATCCGACCGCAAAGATTATACAGCCTGCTACGAAAAATTGTACCCCGCGTACCCTGCTATCCGGATTGTCGGACGCAAAGGAAACTCCGATCTGAACAATTCCAAACACCCCGATGAGAAACCCTATTCTCGTCACCCATGAGAAGATAAATCCTGTTGTGCTGTTCCAAAATGCATCCGCATCCACAGCAAATACATTGCTATAACTCATTGCGAGCAGACATGCGGCCAAAGCTGTTTTTTCTGCAACCTTTTTAATATTTTTCATCATGAATTCCTCCTTAAAAAAGTTCAAACTCCACTGCATAGCGGAGTTTCTTAATGCTTTCTATATTTACTTCCAAATCCTTTATGTTATAATGCGTAATATTATCGGTCGTCTCTTTTGGTTTTTTGACTTCTTCCTGCGAAATAATCTTTTGGGTCCTGGGCCTTTGCGGTGTAACAAACTGCCTGTAATCAAAATAGTTTTCCTGACCGTGATCCTCATCATACAGCAGCCCGTAATTCTTATGCTTCCTGATATCAAATTTCTTTGAATACCATGGATTCATGCCCTTAATAAATAAAATGCAATCATTATCCGGCATCCGCCCTATTTCATCAGGTTCCATCAAAGCACGTCCAATTTTCTGATAATTGTCTGCTATGCTCCGCTGCCGGCCACGCGTTATATTGTTTGTCTTTACGTCAATCGTCTCCTTCCCGAGCATATCAGATATATATTTTGTTGATTCTTTTTCATCCCCTCCCAAATAAAGCTTTGTATTACAATTGTTAATGATTGTCTTCCAGCTGTCTTTATAGTACTTTTCAAACTGGGTTATATTTTGCACTATTATGACGGCAGAAAAATTCTTGCTCCTCATTGTAGACTCCTGCTCAACAAAATCCGGAATTTCACCTATATTTGCAAATTCGTCAATAAGGAATCTTACATGATTTTTAAGACGTTTCTTTTTACTTTTAAAAGCGATATCTGTCAGAAGTAAAAAAAGTTGGGTAAAAAGCATAGCGGCCAGAAAATTAAAGGTTGTATCGCTGTCCGGTATGAGAATAAATAAAGCCACTTTCCCCTCCGGAAGCGTTTCCAGTTCTAGCGTATCCTTATGCGTCAGATTTGCAACCTTTGCAAGATTGAAGGTTGCAAGCCTAACACCGACAGAAATAATAATGCTTTTGGCCGTCTTTCCTGCAGCCGCCTTAAAAACATCATACTGGACTACTGCAATATTATCAGGCTCCTCTTGTGCAAGTTTTTTAAACAGCAGGTCCAGATCAGACTCATGGTTTGAATCTTCCTCATCCACTTCTGCTAACCGCAACAGGCGCATTACACTTGTGAAGTTCTGTTCCTCCTCGGGAAGCTTATAATGAATAAAAAAGCAAAGGGCCTGCAGCAAAGCTGTCTCTGCCTTCTCCCAAAAGGGATCACTGGCATTGCTTTTTGGCGGTGTCGTATTTTTGATCAGACAGGTTATCAATTTTAGAATATCTGCATCATCCCTTACGTACTTAAATGGGCTGTAGCAGCAGCTATGCGCCATGTCAAGCAAATTGAACACTTTGACTGTAAATCCTTTGCTTTCCAGCATCGATCCGGTAGCTTCCAGGATTTCACCCTTTGTGTCTGTGATGACATAGCTCGAATGGAGCTGCATGATGTTGGGTTTTACAAAAAATCTGGTTTTCCCGGACCCGGAATCGCCCACCACCAAAACATTTAGATTCTTTCTCGTTTTTCGGGCATTCATGCTTAACGATTCTGTTGCTGTAAGGACAATGTTCTGATCCTTATTTTTTCTATTCATGATACGGCGGATATCATTTTTTTTTGCCCAGGCTGCAGTACCATGCTCTTTTCCTGGCAAAAGCTTCTTTCTGCTACTTAAATACCATGTAAAAGCCACCAGATAAAACAACGTAAAAAGATAAAATGGAGCCAGAGTTGCTTTTGTCGGCAGATAGATGGGGTGATCCCGTATGTGGTTTGTAACCTCTTTAAGGAATGGATCTAACTGCGTGATCACGTTGAAATCTGCATAGGCCGATGCAACAGCCCCCATATGGACCGTGTAATATGCGCCAAGTAAATAGATAATAAAAAACAGTATAATATCCGTCTGTTTTCGCTGACGGCGTCGTTCCTGTTCTGTTATGGCCAAGCATATCACCTCGCATTCTTCCCATCCATTCCCCGGATAGCATCCAAACGTTCCCTCGCCAAGTCTTTCATGTTTTGCCCTTTTTCAGGTTTAGGCATACTTTCCCTCATTTTTTCAACCTCTTTTTCATATTCATCAAGGGTCTTCCTTTTATCCGGCTCTGCTTTCTCTTGCCGTTCCGGCTCTGCTTTCTCTTGCCGTTCCGGCTCTGCTTTCTCTTGCCGTTCCGGCTCTGCTTTCTCTTGCCGTTCCGGCTCTGCTTTCTCTTGCCGTTCCGGCTCTTTTTCTTTATCCTTCTGCCGCGCTGGCTCTTTTTCTTTATCCTTAAATGCATCCCCATTCATGATTTTCACATATTGCTTTAGAGCGTCTTTTCCATATTTTTCTGTTACTTTATATTTGCCATAGCCGACAATGGCCTCTTTGGGGGAAATACCTTTATTGAGCTGACCGTTCTTGAATACCATAATCTCGCTAACGGTTTTAAATTCACCGTCCTTGTCCTGCTGAAGATGTTTATATATCGCAATCATGTTTTTTGAATTTCCCGCATCTGTGATGGTATAAAGCGTTCCATCCAGGGAGGCGTTTTTGGATATAAGGTTGTCAATCAGGTTTTCTTTTACCTTGGTTGTTTCCTGCTGTTTGCGCTGCCGTTCCATATCTGCACATAATTTATTTATATGGCTTTGGATTTCACTTTGAGTGTAAAGCCCTTCCACCTCAAAAGAACACCGCTGCTCGTAGCCATAAGACTCTTTTGCAGCGGTTGTTGCATCTATCAATTCAGTTCTGCCGTCCTGCCTATGGATATAACATCTGGTTTCACACCCGCCCTCTTTTAAAGGTTTCTGACTTATATGTACATATTTATCAGGGTTTTTACCGTCAAACCAAACAATTGTTTTTTCACTATCTATGTCCTCTTCATATAAAGACTGCTTTATTTCCGGATCAAACCCTTCTTTATTTACTTCAGCTTGCATATCAGACAAAATATTTTTCATCCTGTTTGCTTGACTTTCCGGGAAATATACAATCATCTCATCTTTAGAATTTTCTGCAACGGCATAGGTTACTCCATGCTTACGCGATAATGCAACAAGCTGATTTATATGTTCCTTTGATATTTTGATGTCACTGATTTTGTCACTGCTATCAATCGCTTTGATAAGCCTTTCAATATTTGTTTCTCCAACGTTAAGCTTTTTTCCTTCGTAAAGAAGTAAAAAAAGCTGCCTTAATCCAGCAGCACTTATTTGCATTATCCCTTTAGTTAAATCAGTCGTTGCATTTGCTACAACTGTTGCCGCATCAGCTCCATGATCTATCATATGTATCCTCCTTACCTTTCCTTTTCCGGTGTATGTTTTTCTTTTTCAACTTCCCGCTGTATTTTCTCTATAATGTTACGATCCCTGATTTCCTCCAGCGATTCCTTCAAGGCATAATATTCGGCAAGCAGCTCTTTCTGCTTTGCCGAATTATTTGGCTGTATTTGTTTTTCAAGATCGGCAATCTGGCTTTCCAGATCCTCTCTTGTCCGAATACCGTGCTCATGGCAAAACCTAAGTTGTGCAGCAAGCTTTTTCACCTCCACATTATATATACTGCTGATTTTATTTTTCTTTGGCGGCGAATATCTCATAATCCTATAGCGCTCACCTGTCACGTAAGCGTTCAGCAAATAGATCCCTATTGCGACATTGGTCGCCAAAGTCGGCCGGCGATAATACAAACTCATCAGTTCCCTCTCAACCAGCTTCATTCGGCGCCGCGGTTTACGCAATGAAGATCCCGGAGTAAAATTGAACTCTTTAAATTTGATTCTGTCTTTTATAGCCTGTTCGGTATATTCGTCTCCAAGGGTCTTACCTCTTGATCCGCGCTGCATGCCCTTCTTTTTAAAAAGAATATGCTTAACATTGCTGCCGTGCTTAACATAATAACCCTCGTCTCTCATGAGCGCTAAAAAATGTTCAAAGCTGTCCGCTTTGAGGATAGCTTCATCGATATCGCTTTTTATAATAGATTTCCATGAATTGTTTTTCTTCTGTTCCATCCATTCCTTGTAGCTCATGCCCATGCCTTTTGGAATAACAACACTAAGATTGTATTCTTCGCAGCATCGATCCACTTCGGCTCGCAACTCTCTTATTCTCTTCATATTGCGGGAATATTTTTTCCCATCAAGCCCAACAGAGTTGATTGTAAAATTAAAATGGATTTTATCTGTGTCCACATGAACGCTGCCAAAATACTGATAGTCGGAATAGTGCCTTTTCATAAACTCCTGCGCAAATTCGTACGCCTTTTCTTTGCTGATCTCATCCTTTTTAAATGATACATAGCCATGATGCAGAAGCACTCCCTTGTCTTTACCGAATCGTTTCCGGTGCGCTTTCATCTGTATGTGGGCAAGCTTCGGATCATTCGAGCAGAGCGAAGAGAAAACCAAGGTTCCGTCCTCGCTCTTATCCGGGCGGCCTACATAACTTAATGTTTTTCCCGGAGTTACATGGACGTCAGAAATTCCAGATACTGCCATAACTAAGCCTCTTAACCTACTTTCTTTTTCTTTTTAAGCGTGTCTTCATAAATTTTTGCAATGGCGGCGTTAATCATTTCCATAGATGACTTAAGAAATTCAGCATCATTTTTATTCATGTAGCCACCCTGGTTCAATTTACGCGCTATCTGGTTAATGTTTACACCAATCTTTCCTATTTCCCCGGAGAGCTTATCCAACCCGGAGAAATCGTAAATAACCACCTCTCTTTCAAAGCACAACTTTCGCAAGTACTCGGATCGTGACAACCCAAGCTCAAAAGCTCTAGTGTCGAGAATATACATCTCATCTACCGTTACGCGGAATTTAGCATGTTCCGTTTTCGCTTCAGTTTTTTTCACATCTCATTTTCTCCTTTCCTCAAAAAATAAAAACTACTCATTGCTTATTAAAAGAGTAGTTATAAAACCAATATTCATTTTCTCTGGCTCTTATCTTTCCATTGAAAGGGGAATCTCTGTAAGGCTGCGGGTTTTTTGCCAAGTCTTCTCAACCTGGTCTTTTAGAAATTCCTCCATCGGTGAAATATCTACGTTGGTATCATAAATTCTTAGCGCCTCTATATATTGCCTTTTATCCTCATCATAAATACAAACTGGAGGATGTCCGTTTAAAATCAGAAAATAATTCAACAACGCTCTTCCTGTCCTTCCATTTCCATCGGCGAAAGGATGTATATTCTCAAATTTCAAATGAAAATACGCACCAACCGTTATCACATTGTTTAATGGATAATCATTTTGAATTTCATCAGTTAACTCCAACAGTTCCTGCTCGACTTCCTCCGGAGCAGCCCCAACTTCATTTATGCCTGTTATGTAATCATGCTTTTTAAATTCACCCGGTCTTTCTTCATTATCAATGTATCGCCTTTCATCATAGGTATATTTTGTAAGAGCAAAATGAAACTTCTTAATAAGATCAATGTCAATCCTTCTTCTTTCTGCAACACTCTCAAGGATCAGATCAACACAGTCTTTTAGATTTTGTATCTCCCATAATGTTTTAATATCCCCTGTATATGCTATGACTTTTCCATTTTCAAAAATTCCCCTGGTATCATCAAAAGTAATTTCTGGATTTTCCATCCTGCCCGAGTGATAGGAAAATATAAGCTTGAAATTCTCCATGTATTGAAATATCTTTTTTTCAGATTTTACTTTGCGATTCCAATTCTTTATGATTGTTTCATATTGTCTCATAATCCCCCTCCTTTCTCTGAATAGCTTATTATATCATATTAAAATCTAAACTTTATTCAAAATTTTATCCAGCATATCGGGGTCTTAGGGGAATCCCCTAACAAGCGAATTTGTGCCACAAATTCTCTGCTTGCTTTCAAATTAGCTACGGCACTTATTTTGTGACACACTTCAATACAATTTAAAAAAGTGATCGCACAAACTGAAACGGGCAGCACAAACTGAAAGAAAAAA
>JAQWBM010000008.1 GCA_028706405.1 Eubacteriales bacterium | reverse complement strand
TCTTATATCTGTGCGTTTCAACGGGGCAGGGGATATCCCCGCTGCCTGTGAAATTAAATCCTGCCCTCCGCCTAAAAGGGGCGGGGGCAGCTTTGCCTCGTTATAACCAAAAGAAATCCAAAACCCTGAACTTTTATTAGGCGAAAGGGAACCGAATTTAGTTTATGGCTGGCTATGGGCAAATGTGGCTAATGGGGAACATTGCTTAATGACACACTAAGTTTTAGTATAACCGTGCTTATTTGGGTGAACAATACTATGTAAAGAAAGCAATATTTTTGTATACGCTTAAAGCGCTATGATTTTGGCTTTTACAGCTTCTAATCACAATTTTTGAAGTATTTGGAGGTAATTCAAATGTTTATTATAGTTATTCGTACTATGATTCTATACTTCGTTGTTCTTATTGTTATGCGGGTAATGGGAAAAGCAGAGCTCTCAAAACTCGATCCATTTCAAATGATCATCCTATTTATGATAGCAGAACTTGCTGCTATTCCTATTGAATCTGTCGATGTTCCTGTTTTCAGCGGTGTAGCAGCTATTTTAACACTTTTACTGTTAGAGGTTTCTCTGTCTTTTCTTTCAACGAAGAGCCGGTTTATAAGCAATCTTCTTGCAGGAAGACCGAGCATACTGATACATCACGGGAAAATAAACATGAAAGAACTAAAAAGTCAAAGAATCACTGTTACTGATTTGATGCAGCACCTTAGAATCAAAAATTATCCATCTTTTGCGGATGTTGACTATGCTGTTTTGGAAGCAAACGGAGAGCTGAGCGTCATACCAAAGCCTGAAAAAGCTCCTGTAACATTGGGTGATATGAATATCCCCTCTTCATCATCGATAATGCCCATGATCTTGATCTCTGACGGTAACTTATACAAGAAAAATCTCGCTCTCTTGGGGAAGGATGAAAAGTACTTGAAAAAGGAACTGTCCAGAATAAAGATTACCGATTATTCTCAGGTGTTTCTGTGCTTCTTCGATGAGAAGAGCCAGCTTCATGTCTACCCAAAAGATAAGGGCAAAAAAAATATGTATAAGGAGGTCAGTATACAGTGAGAGCACTGATCGTATCCATAGTTTGTTTTTCTGTATTAACAATTTCCTGGTTAATTTTCGTAAATTATGCAGATGAAAATATCCATGCTCTAACAAAATCTATCAAGGATGATATCATTGTCAGCGTTTCTGAAGGGGACTGGGATGCGGCTGAAAGCCAATTTGAAGAGCTGTCCGATAAATGGCATAAACAGAAAAAGATTTATAATTTTTTCTATCATACATCTGCTGTAAACGATACGGATTTTTCCATAGCACGTGCGAAAGGCTATATTAAAGCAGAAGATTTTTCTATGGCAATCGGAGAGCTGCACTGCATAAAGGAGCAGCTTACATTTTTACATTTAAATGATTTAATAACACTCGAAAATATTTTTTAACATAGCAATATAGTAATATTGTTCATATATAAGCAGAGTAAATATTGTACGTAAAGTGTCATAAGACGGGATGCCGCTTATGAACGAAAAACATGAAATTGGTTAATGAAGGTCGTCTTCGGCCAGTTGATACTTCCCGCACCGATCTGAGAAACATCCAATTTGCTGTCCTGCGGATCGGAGAATGACAACTTCGCAGTTATTGCTGCAATCACAGCATTCAAAAGTTTCTGTGCTAATGTCTTCATTGCCGGCTTCAAATCCCTTAAACCGGGTTTTTTTACAAGGCATCAATGAGGTCTTTTCCGTTCCGCCATTTTTCTCTTTTACTAATTCTTTGGCCAGTAAAGCAGAGCCGTATGCTCCCATAACCTTATGATATTCCGGAACAAGGATCTCCGTATTTAAGGCTTCTTCCAAAGCCTTTCGGATTCCTTCATTTGCCGCGACCCCTCCTTGAAAACATATTTTCGGCAGCAGTTCCTTTCCTTTTGCTACATTATTAAGATAATTTCTAACAAGTGCCTTGGACATCCCTGCAATGATATCCTCCATCGTACATCCTAACTGCTGCTTATGTATGATGTCAGACTCAGCAAAAACAGCGCACCGGCCCGCAATCCTTACGGGATTCTCAGAACGCAGCGCATAGGCGCCCAGATCCTTTAACTCCAAACCGAGACGCTCCGCTTGGCGATCCAGAAAAGAACCTGTCCCTGCGGCACATACAGTATTCATCGCAAAATCAGTGATGACCCCATCCTTTAAGAGTATGATCTTTGAATCCTGTCCGCCAATTTCGATTATAGTGCTTATGTCTGAATCAAACGCGGCGGACGCAACACCATGTGCGGTTATCTCATTCTTTACAATGTCTGCACCGCTTACAAAGGCCGCAAGAGTCCGTCCGCTTCCTGTTGCCCCTACCCCAAGTATTTCCTTGCTTTCATAGACTTGTCCAAGCTTGCGGAGTCCATCCTGTACAGCCTCTATTGGGTTTCCCATAGTCTTGAGATAAAGCTGATCGATTATCTTTTTTTCTTCATTAATAATCACTAAGTCTGTGCTTACAGAACCCACATCAATGCCCAGATAATACATGCACCTTCCCCCTAATCCTTTTTAAAAAAGTTATTCTTTCCTGGTTTTGCTCAAATCTCTTTCTTCTGGCAAGCATATCGGTAAATGCTTCAATTCTGGTGATATAGCCTGCCTCTCCTCCCATTTCATCATATATAACCGTAAGAATGCTTAGCCCTTTTTCCTTCATCATTTTTGAAAAAACCGCCTTTGAAACGATTTCAGGCATGCAGCCTACAGGAAACAGCTGAATCACTCCGTCATATCCCTTTTTGCTGCATAACACCCCTTCTTCTACTGTCTCCTTTGCATATCCCCCTATAGAATAAGGCAAATACTTGTTTTTTGATTTGAGGGGTTTCCACGGAAGGATTGGATGGAATAATGTGAGTCGTATCCACCATCCTAAAGTCACACGTTTTTTAAAAGAAACACCCATATCCATAAGCAGCTCCTCAATACGATGATTGGCAAAGGGTTCTATCATAGAAAAGATTTCCCCTGTTAACAACAGGCGTATTGGCCGTTTTTTGAAATCATACTCGATCCCATCCAATCTGCTTTTATGATATCGAATGTTTTTCAGCGCCTCCCTGACTCCCGTTACTTTAGCAAGATCCCTGCGGCATGAGGCCAATACCTTTTTGCATTCTCCTCTTTGCTTCTCATGACCTGCTAATATATGGGCCTTTTCATCTAAATTTTCCAGTTCCTTAATTATTTGATATGTGCGTGCCAACGCCCAGAGTATTACCGGCATAGATTTATCGCTTTCCGAAACTAGATAAGCCAATCGGGAAAGAAATTCTTTTTTACCGATTGCGCCTGGTGAATCAATCAGGATCCATTGAAAGCGGTATCCCTTACAATCCAGAATAGATTTTAACAATTCCCCATATTCACCAAGCCTGCAGGGACCAAGCGTCGCAGGCATAACTACTGTATCCGCGCCAAGGTGATAAGCATCAATTAAATTTGCAATCATCAGCTTAAACGGAAGACAAATCTCATCTGGCGAAATCTCACTTCCCTTTTCCAAGCCTTTTACAGTATTTGCACGGGGGGTTACGATATTGATACCTATTTCTGAGAAAAAAATCCTTCCTATCAGATGGGCATCGCCTATATGAGGAAATGTTATTTTCAATTTAACACCTCTCGAAATGCTTCAATCCTTGTATTATATCCAGCCTCTCCCGTCTGCTCATCCAATTTCAGGACAAGAAACGGGAACCCCTTTGACCTGTTCTTGATCATTTCTATTATGACAGAATCTGTACCGCAGCAGAATGAAGAAATATAAATGATTCCATCAATTTCTTTCCGCTTAATAAGAACCATCGCAGGAGCAAAATTGTTGATAAAGAACAACCAGTACGGACGCTTGATCAATCCTGTAAGTGCTTCCGTCTTTTCATACCGGCTGACACGTTCCTCGGTAATGACTCCAACATCAAGATCATGCAGCTTTTGCAGCAAATTCATATTGGCAAATGAATCGTAAATGTTATATGGGTGACCCGCTAAAAACACCTTGTAACGATAGTCTCTCTCATTAAGGCCAAAGCTTGTGTTCCGCTGATTTTCCAAGGCAGAACAAAAAGCTTTCTCCATTTTTCTATCTGATACGCCAATTAGGCGGCAACTTTTTTTTAAGCCTTTCTTGAGCTTTCTTTGATTATTAATATATAGTGGTTCTGTGAATATCTGATTTGATTTTCCGGTACCGCCTGACACAAGTTCCGGAAGCCCTTGAAACTTCGGACAGATAGATTCTCCAAACTCACATTTCATGATTCTGGGAGTTACGGTATAATCACAGGTTTTTTGAAGCTTGACCGTGTGACCGTGAAACAGTTTCATTGGAAGACACGCTTCATCTACGCAGCTACGAATACCTAAATCCAGGATTTCCTTATTGGACTTGACTGAGTACTCAACATCAACTCCCATTTCATTAAAAAAAGTCTTAATAAAAGGCTCATATTTACAATACAATAATCCACCGGGAATTCCTATTTTCATGAAAAAACCTCCAAGCCATCTTATTATTAGTATTGCCAGGAGGTTTTCTTTTTATAACGCTTAGGCAGAAAAATTTCGACTGTAGAAATTTTTCTTACATCTGTGCGTTTCAACGAGGCAGGAGATATCGCCGCTGCCTGTGAAATTAAGTTGCACCCGCAGCCAAAAGAGGTGCGGGATATCTTTGTCTCGTTATAACTATTTCTTCTATAATAAGTAGCAATAGAAATCTACAAATCATAGGCTTGTGATTTCTTCGCCTTTTTGCCCAAAGCTTACATTTTTGCTCCAAGCTGGCTTGGATTGTCAAAATGGACAGCATACGAGCAATGCGGGGGCATACGCCTTATACCTATTCAACGATCTCATACATAGTTGCGGCAATTTCCTTCGTTCCATGCTCAGACAATACTAAAACTTTTGCTTTTATCTGCGCATTACCGAATTGGATAAGAATGATATCTCCCACATTGACTTCGCTTCCAGGCTTGGCAACCTTGCCGTTAATGAAGATTCGGCTTTGCTCACAAGCTTCCTTGGCGATAGTCCTGCGTTTTATCAATCTTGAATTTTTTAAAAATTTATCGATTCTCATATTTATTCTGTTATTCCTTTAAAATTTCAGTGTAAAATTTGCAAGAGCCTGTTCTCTTTTTATAACGCTTAAGCAGAAAAATTTCGACTGTAGAAATTTTTCTTACATCTAGCAGGGGATATCCCCGCTGCCGGTGAAATTAAGTTGTACCCGCTACCTAAAGAGGCGGAGGATATCTTTGTCCCGTTATAATATAAAAGACAGCTTGTCCGCTGCCTTTTAATAAAGATAAGTTTCTTATTTATTTACTGTATCCTTTAGCGCTTTTCCTGCTTTAAAAACTGGAGCTTTTGACGCTGCAATTTCTATTACTTCTCCAGGCTTTCTTGGGTTTCTTCCCTGCCTGGCTTTTCTTTGTCGAGTTTCAAAAGTGCCAAATCCTATTAACTGTACCTTTTCGCCTTTTACTAAAGCATCTTCAACACTTGCAACAAACGCATTTATTGCAATCTCTGCATCCTTCTTGGTAAAACCAGTTTTTTCTGCTACGTTAGCAACTAATTCTGCTTTATTCACCTAACATAACCTCCTTTAGTTTGTTAAATTTGATTTGATTGGCTTGAAGTGAAACACTGCTTATGCATTACGCACCATTTTAAATAATTAAAGATTCTGTTTTCTTAATTTAGATTGTTCCCATAACTTGTCCATTTCTTCAAGGCTCATATCTTCAAGGCGTTTCCCTTGAACAACAGCAGATTCCTCGATAAAACTAAACCTATCAATAAATTTAGAAGAAGTCTGGTTTAAAGCCTCTTCAGGATTGACTCCCAGGAATCTGGCGACATTCACAACTGCAAACAATAAGTCTCCAACTTCCTCTTTAATATTAGTCGCCACGCCACTTTGATAAACCTCAAGAAGCTCAGATGTTTCCTCTTTTACCTTGGAAAAAGCATAACTTACATCTTCCCAGTCAAACCCGACTTCTGATGCCTTTTTTTGAATTTTATAACTTCGTATCAAAGCTGGTAGTGCGTCTGGCACATTCTTCAAGGTTTCTGTATGTGTCGAGGTTACCTTTTCATTTCTTTTCACATTTTCCCATTTTTCAATGGCTTTGTCAACACTTTCTGTATTTTTGTTTAAAAAAACATGCGGATGACGACGCAGCATTTTATCGCTTTCTCGGTTTGCTATACTGCGCAGATCAAACCTTTGCTCATCATTTGCCAGATCAGCATGAAAAATCACCTGAAGGAGAACATCACCCAGTTCTTCTTCCAAATTGTCAAAATCCTCTTTATCTATTGCGTCTGCTGCTTCGTAGGCTTCTTCAAGCAGGCAGGAGCGAATGCTTTTATGAGTCTGCGCCTTGTCCCAGGGGCAGCCTTCATCGCTGCGAAGAACAGAAATTATATCTTCCAGCCGTTTTATAGCTTCCTCCGTTGTCTTTCCTTCTTTATAGTATTTTGCATATTTTTCTTTCATAGTTTTTCTCTACCTTTTAATTTTATTCATAAAGTTTATTATTTTCCCGCTTTTAGGGATAAACTTCAATTCTTCTTTTTTGAAAGCCTTAGTTACAAATAGCATCGCGCAATACGCAAAAATACCTATCAGTACGGCTATAATTGTAGACAGTGTGTTGCCGAAGAAGCCAAACAAAAGTCTATAGCTGCTCCAGACCGCCGCACTCATAACTATAGCAGATCCCACCGGCTTTAAGAAGGTCAAAGCAATGTCAAGCTTAACTCCCGTACATTTTTTGACTGCTATAACGTTCAGTATGGATGCTACAATATATGCGGCCACTGTCCCGATGGCGGCACCTTTAACGTTGATGCTGCTAATACCAGTCAATGTATAGGTGAGGATTATTTTAGCGACTGCTCCTACACACAGATTGATGACAGGAATCATCGGTCTTCCAAGTCCCTGCAAAACTCCGGTTAGTGTTTGAACTGTTGAAAGGAATATTACACCGAATGCCATAATAAACAAACAAGGCGCGGCACTGACTGCACTGGCTTTCTGCAAAGGATAAAGCAAAAGCATGATTGGCTCCGCCAAGGTCATCATTCCCAAAGCACATGGCAGTCCTACCAAAATTGCGGACCTTATTCCCAGGCTTATATTATAATTTAGAAAGTTCATGTCTTTTTGCTTATACGCCGCTGCAATAGCCGGAACCAGGCTCATAGCTATAGCCTGTGTCAAAACCTGCGGAAAGTTTATCAAGGGGCCTGCCATTCCGGTGAGCTGTCCGTAGAGACCGTTTGCAGCCCCTTCCGTCCACCCGGTCTCCTGAAGCCTCCTCATAACAATTCCCACATCTATTGTATTCATAATTGGCATGATTGCGGCACCGATAGTAACCGGTACTGCGATCATAAGTATACTGGCAAGGATTTCGCTGCCTTTTTCAGTGCTAACGCGATGGGTTCTTTCAACATCGCCTCTTAGACCGTCTCTTTTGTAATAGTATATGATCATAATCGCTATCAGACCAGAAATTGAACCCGCTGTAGCTCCGAAGGATGCTCCTGCCGCCGCAAAATCTCGTCCGTACCTGACCAGAACATAGGCTAAAATCAATCCGGTCAATACCCTGAAAAACTGCTCTGCTACTTGTGAAACCGCAGTGGGCTTCATGTTCTGCATGCCTTGAAAGTATCCTCGGTATGCTGCCATTATAGGAACAAAGAGCAGTGCCGGCGCGATAGTCATCATGGCATATTTGGCCCCTGGATTTCCGATGGCAGTCACGATATATTCTGCTCCGAAAAAGAGAATGGCTGAAGAGCATATCCCGATAGAAACCAGTAATATAAAGGATATACGAAATACCTGATAAGCTTCATAATGATTACCAATAGCAATACGTTCCGAAACCATTTTAGATATAGCGATTGGAATTCCGGCGGTTGCCAGAGTCAAAAAAAGAACATAAATAGGATAGGCTGTTTGATAGTAGCCCATCCCTTCATCACCGATCATGTTTGCAAGTGGGATTCGGAAGAATGCGCCCATTATTTTTATGATGATCCCTGCAACTCCAAGAATTACCGCACCTTGGATGAATGATTTTTTTGTCATTCTATTTAAGCTCTCCTAAAATTCTTTTCGTTTCTTTCTCTGCGTTATAGATGGTCTTTTCCAGATCAATAGAAAAATATTCACCATTTTTATATAAAACCCTGCCATCCGCCATGGTAAGGAGCACATCGCTCCCTGAAGCGGAATATACAATATTGGTGACCATGTTATGAACCGGATACATATTGGGATTAGACAGATCCAGAACGATAAGATCCGCTTTAAATCCAATGGCAAGCTTTCCGCAGTCTGCTCTTCCCTGGCTCTTTGCACCTGCAAGGGTTGCGGCTCTTAATGCGTCAACAGGAGTAACCAGGGTGGGATCAAGTTGCTTTCCTTTGTTTGCTACAGCAAAAAATTTCATTTCTTCTATCATGTTCAGGCTGTTATTACTGGACACGCTGTCAGTTCCAATAGCTACATTGATGCCTTTAGAAAGGAGCAAGGGAACATTGCATACGCCGCTGGCCAGTTTTAGATTGCTGACAGGACAGCTGGCAACGGTTACTCCCTTATCCGCCAAAATTTCATAATCTTCATTTTCAAGCCATACGCAGTGAGCAGCAGTAGCCTTTGTGTCGAAGATCCCACGATGATTCAGGTACTGCACCGGTGTCACGCCATATTTTTTTTTGCATTCATTATGTTCAAACTCCGTTTCAGAAACGTGAACATGCACATTCGCGCCGGTCTGCACGGCATATTTCGCAAGATGCTCAGCAGTCTTTGGATTCGATGTGTACTCTGCATGCAGACTTACATCCACCTTGAGTCTTCCGTTTCCTTCGTTGTGGAAGCATTCAAACAGATGCTTTGTCTCTTGGAATCCGGGAAGTAAGTCTATATCGTCCTCTGTAAAGTTTACTACCCCTCTGCCCAGATTATTTTTCACTCCGCTTTCCAGAACTGCTTTGGCCATGTCATCGCAAAAGTAGTACATATCAGTACTGGAAACAATACCAAATCTTAAGGATTCGGCAATACCAAGCAGCATACCCGCCGAAACAGAATCACTGTTCAGTTTATCTTCAAAGGGAAAAATTCGCTTATCCAGCCATTCCTGAAGTGATAGGTTTTCTCCATAGCCTCGCAGAAGTGTCATGGGCGTATGAGCGTGAGCATTATAAAATCCGCTCATCAAAAGCTTTCCTTTACCGTCATAGCTCTCGCCATAATCGTTTTTTGGCTCCACATTACCAATATAGTCAATGATTTCTCCCTTTATTCCAACATACATACTTTCCCGAGGAATAAAATCTTCATCCAGTATAGTAATATTCTTAAACAACATAGCCGGTTTATTACCTCCTTGAAAGAGATGCACAGTTATCAGACTGTTAAAAATAAGTCAATATCGCGTTTATTATATCACAATTCAATAAAAACAACATCATACATAATGTAAAATAGTTTGAATAAATACTTATCTTTTACAGATACTATTTCCATAGAAAATAATAGAAAAGAAAGCTTGTATTGGTAAAAGGAGAGAGGTTTCAAATGAAAGCAACAGGAATAGTAAGAAGAATCGACGATCTTGGGCGCGTAGTTATTCCAAAGGAGATCAGGAGAACAATGCGAATTCGTGAAGGCGATCCGCTTGAAATATTCACGGACAGAGAGGGTGAAGTCATACTTAAGAAATATTCACCAATCAGTGAATTGAGTCAGTTTGCCGGCGAGTATGCAGACTCTGCAAGTAATGTTCTTGGCGATATGGTTTTAGTTTCTGATACAGATCACATTATTGCTGTCGCCGGTGGCTCGAAAAGGGATTTTATGGACAAAAGGATTGGCAAAGACCTGGAAAAGGTGATAGAAGAAAAGTCTAGCAAAATTGTTCTCGAAAAAGGAGCACTTTTCGCTGTTACCGATGAGGAAAATCCATCGGATTTCGAATCACAGGTTTTCGTTCCTATCATTTCTCAGGGTGATGTGATCGGGTCCATTATCATCCTTTCAAAGGATAATAAAAATCCACTGGGTGAAACGGAATTAAGAGCGGCTGAAATAGGAGCAAATTTTCTGGCCAGGCAGATGGAAAACTAAATGTGACAGTGGGGCGGGGGTATTATCATTCCAATGTTTACATGAGCGCCGTGACGGTGTGACTCCATAGGAAATCGTTGGAGCTGCAGGTTAAACCTTAAGCGGCCGTGTTTCCAAGGAGACACATCAGTCAGGCGCTCATTATAAGTTGATACTACCCCCGCAACTCCTGACACATTATATCGCTTCGAGGATCCTCTTAATTATTCTTGTAAAATTCTTTTCTATGTAAGTCCCTTCTTTATACACTATAGGAATGCCATTGTTTGCGGCAATATGAATATTATCGTCATATTGAATAATTCCTGCCATCTCAGGTTTCATGGCTTCAGCAATTTCAGCAATACTGGGAATCAGGCCTGAACAAATAAGGTTTGACTTGACCATATTGATCACATATATACGTTTTTTAATACCCAAATCCATAAAAAGATGATCCAGGGTATCCGCATCTCTGACCGCAGCATATTCCGGCACTGTTATAATAACAGCTATATCAGCTCCTGCCCCTGCAATTTCCAGGTTTTCATCTACCCCGGCAGGTGCATCAATAATAATGTAATCAAAGTTTCTTTTCAGTTTATTGCATAATACCTTCATATGGAGAGGAGTGATTTCCGCCTTCTGTCTGTTTTGGGAAGCTGATATCAAATATAGATCAGGAAATCTCCTGTCCCTGATCAATGCCTGCTTGATTCTGCACATACCTGAAAGAACATCTGCTACATCGTAGACAACATTACTTTCTAATCCAAGGCAGATATCCATATTCCGCAAGCCCATATTCATATCGATCAAAACGACCTTATGACCTTGCAGCGCAAGCTTCGCTCCGGTGTTGGAAGCAAACACTGTTTTTCCGACTCCGCCTTTTCCTGAAGCCACTAAAATAACTTTCCCCATCTTTCTCTCCCTTGCTTGTTAATTTCACGTTATGCTTTGTTGCTGGTTCGTTCGTGCTTGCTTATGTATGTCTGTATACACGCGCTTCACATTCGCTCACCGCGCCGCCGCCTACCGTGAAATTATCTGCGCAAATTTATTGCGTAATACTTGTGTCTAAATTATAGTCTTCATAAATTTTATCCAACTGCAGGTATTTTGCGATCACCTCTCTGGCCACAGGCGCAGCATAGCCGGCTGTTCCGCCTTGAAACAAAAGCACACCTACGGCGATTTTCGGGTTCTCGGCAGGCGCAAGAGTCACTACCCATGCAAATGGATCATATTCCGACTTATATGCATCGATCCTTGTTTCTGTGACCGCGCCATTGCTTAGATTGATCACTGCCTGCCTGACCGCGTAGTTTTGCGTTTTATAGACATCCGGATAATCTTCCAGCAATCGTACCATTTCTTTTTCTACGTCTTCCCACCTTAAACTACTGTTTATTCTTGAAAGATTTTTCTTAATATACTCCACTTCGTCCGGAGGATTGACCTTGCCTCCTCTTTCAGCCGTTCCGGTTTTTCCTGCAACATCAACCGGGAAGTTCTTAAATACTCCTTTCAAGCTTCCTCTGGGTCCTGAAGCAACCCTCTTCATACCTTCTAAAATATGCTCAAGATTTTTTTCATCCTTGAGCTCAATTTTTTTCCCGGGCTCCTTCTCAGCAACGCCCTCACCTTCGATTGCTTTAAGCAGGCTGACCTTGTTATGAACTCCCTTATTACCAATTGTCGCGACATAATTGGTAATTTGCAAAGGGGTATACGCATTTTCACCTTGTCCAATAGCAATATTCAATTCATCCCCGGTTGTCCATTTTGCTCGGTTATAATAAGTAAATTTACATAAATCAGCAACTGTTTCAATCAGGTTTTCCTTCACACCGAGGTTACCAAGCCGCCTGATCAATTCATTCCTGCTTGGATTTTCTTCCGTCCAGTCTACGATCGTCATTATATTTTCATTGAGCTTATTCTTATCTTTTATAAGGGACTGTTCAAAGTATATCTCCGCTCTGCCGATCAATACATTTCTTAGCATGGCTTTGATCTGAGCCAGCTTTCTTTCCTGGCTAGGCACAGGCATCACCGTCTCAGGAATTTCAATACCTGTTTTAAGCCCAAGTCCATACTGTTGCGCATAAGATGTAATTTTTTCAATATTTATCGGATCATTGAATCCAAGCGATACCCCTTTACTAAAATCCCAACCTGTTGCTATATCAAAGAAGTAATAGTTACAGGATACCTCAAGGGCTTCGTACAGATTTATATAGCCATGATTTCTTCTGCTTGTGTTCCAAACAATACAGCCATACGTTCTGCTTCCCAGCTTGACCGCACCTCCGTCTTTTAATTTTCTTGTCGGATCAAGACCGCTCTCCAAGGCTGCGGTTGCAGTAACCATTTTAAAGGTGGATCCCGGCTGCACTGCGGTTCTGGTGGCTACATTAAATAAAGGAAGAGGCGATAGCGGGTCTCGAAGGTTTTCTCCTTGCAATGCATTCCAATCTTCGTTGCTGATCCCTGAAGTGAAGAGATTTGGGTCGAAAGCCGGAGAGCTTGCCATGACAAGTACATCTCCCGTTTCGACTTCCAGGGCTACAACTGCGCCTACATTAGCATTTCTATATGCTTTGCCGTATTTATAATTTCCCCATTGACTTTTGAAGGTCCCGGCTCTTTGAATTTCGGTCAGTGCCTGTTCAAGCGCCGCTTCTGCTGTTTTCTGCAGCTCAAGGTCGATAGTCAGATAAACATTCTTCCCTTTTTGGGGTTCTGTCTCATTTATTACTCTAACCAACTCCCCAAAGGCATTTACCTCTACATTTTTCGTCCCATCCTTTCCCTTTAATAAGGATTCAAATACTTTTTCTATTCCTTCACGTCCTATTAAATCGTTAGTTTTATATCCCTTTTCGTCCACATATTCGGCTTTTTCATTCTCGGAGATCTGCCCCAAATACCCCAGCACGTGAGCTGCTGATTTTCCATTGGGATAATATCGCATTGACTCTGCTGCCACTTCGACTCCCGGCAAATCAGAGCTTTTTTCTTCAATGATCACGATTGTTTCATTGGATACTCCGCTGGCAATCTTCGCGGGTATATATTTCCTGTATCCCTGAGAAGAGAGCTCATTTCTTACAACCATTATCTTCCGTGCTTCCGCGTCAGTAAGAGATGACGGAAGTTCAAAGTTTGACCGCAGTTCCCGAAACGCTTCTTCTGCTGTAAGCTCTGTATCAAGTTTATATCTCTGCAAAAAACTCTCTTTATCCATGTTTTTCAGGTATTTCATTTTTTTCACCGAAATCGGCGGAAAGATATTGTAGACAGATTGAAGCTCTACCTGCGCATCATATCTGTCCAGGCCTTCGTCTATATTTTGCCGTCGTCTGATCTCGGAGAAAGCCTGTTCAGCCGTATAGTCTGTTGGCATAGCCTGGGAATCAAGCCAGCTTTCAATATTCTTTTGATACGTATAGTAGAATTTTCCGTTTTCAATCAAAATTGGGAAATTATCATAATAATTATCCCCGTTTTCTTCCAATATGCGAATCAGATTCCGGGAAACAGCATTGGTTTGTTCATTCGTCAAATCTCCCGAGCTGAATTGGACAGTAAAGCTTGGTATACTACTTGCCAAAACTCTTCCATAACGGTCAAGAATCTCACCTCTCGGCGCGGGGGTGCTAATGTTTTTTATACTGATATTGGAAGCAGCTTCTCCCCAGTGAGCGCCCTCTACTACCGTCAAGCCAAAGAGCCTGATTCCAAGAATCGCCATCATGATCATTATCAGAGCAAGTATTTGATTGTGTCTGGATTTAAGCCATTTCATTTCCGATTCAACCCCCTTGCTTCCTGCAAGCTCCCGCTGTAAATATATCTATCTCCCCGGTGCTTGATTATGCGGCGGCTTACAACTTGATAAATCACTAAAGTAATAATTAAATGATAGATGATCAAAACTGCTTCTTTTTCCAACATATATAAAAAAGTATAGTTATATCCAAGTATATTGTACACGCTCCAATATAGCAACGCATATACCGCAGTTCCTGCGGAGGATGCAATCATCACGGAAACCATGCTATCTTTATTGAGATAGCGCTTCATTTCTATGCAAATCAAATATACTGCAAAATTGGAAAGGGCGGAAACTCCAATAATTGTTGCATAACAAATGTCAACAAAGAGCCCGAATAGAATACCATAAATTACTCCGTGGTAGCCCGAATATAAAAATGAATATATCACCACAAGACACAGAATTAAATTTGGTGACATCTGGAATATACTGAATTGATTCATTATAGTAGTTTGAAGAATAAAAGCTATTAAAAACATTAGAAAAGAGTATATATACTTCACAGCAACCCCCATTATTTGTTAATAAGCACGGTGACCTTTTGCAGATTTTTAAAATATGCGCTTGGTTCGATAGTAATAGTCTTAAGGAGGGTATTGTCATTCCACACTATTTTTTCCACTTTACCGATAGGAACTCCCTCCGGATACATTCCAATTCCTGATGTAATCAGAACGTCTCCTTCAATAAGCGCAGCATCGGGATCGATCATATAACCCTCCAGGCTTCCCGCGCCATCACCGTATAGTATACCTAAAAGACTCAAATCTCTAAACACTTTAAAACTGACAGAATTTGATTCATCTATCACAGAAATGATCTTGGACCAGTTCGTTCCAGCCTCCAGAACCCGACCTATCAATCCGTTCCCGTTTACTACAACCGCATCCTTATATATTCCATCCTCGGTCCCTGCGTTGATTGTAAAAAGATTAAACCAATTTGACCCATCCATTCCAATAACATCAGCTGTAACATAGTTATAATTAGATGAAATATTCTCATAACCTAAAATATTGGATAGATTTCTGAGTTCTTCCAATTCTGCTTCTGTAAGCCTTGCCTGAATTATTTCTCGGTTAAGCTCCGAGATCTGTTCCTTTAATTGCTCATTTTCATTCAGGATGCTTCTAAAGTGAATGATTCCATTGAGCCCTGATTTCAATCCGTTTCCGGAGCCGGAAACAGGTCCTTTAATCAGTACCGATATCTTTTCTATGTTACGGCCAATGAAAGTGCTGTTTCCTATGTGGTTGCCGGAAATGGTTATTATAATTATCAAGGCAAACAGGATCGCCAGAATAACCGTTAAAGTTTTATGTTCTCGAAGCCAATTCATACTTACTTTTTAGATCCTTTCCATAAATATTTTTGGATCCTCTCTATACTTTCCAGGCTTTTGCCTGTTCCTTCCGCTACTGCTTCCAATGCATTTTCTGCAATGCTGACATTCAATCCTGTCGATATTTCAATCAGCTTATCCAGTCCTTGGATCAATGCGCCTCCGCCTGACAATACGAGCCCACTGCTGACGATATCCGCCGCGATTTCAGGTGGTGCTTCCTCAAGAGTTTTTTTGATCCCATCAATAATAATTTTAATTGGATCCTCTAATGCATTCAATATGTCAATGGATGTAATGGAGATTATTTTAGGAAGTCCTGAAATGATGTTTCTGCCTCTTACCTCCATTTGTTTGATACTTTCCGGATCATCTTTATCTATATAAGCACAACCTATCTTTTTCTTGATCTCCTCCGCAGTCTTTTCTCCTATCAGCAGGTCGTACTGCTTTCTCATATAAGCTATAATAGCATCATTTTGCTTATCCCCCGCATACCTTAAGGATGTGTTTGTTACGATCCCTCCCAGTGCAATAATAGCAATATCGGAAGTGCCTCCGCCAATGTCCGCGATCATACATCCCATTGGATTGTCAACTGCAAGGCCGGATCCTATGGCGGCTGCCAATGGTTCTTCCATTATGTAAACTTCATTTGCGCCCGTCTCTCGGACCACTTCTTCAACTGCTCTCTTTTCTACTTCTGTTACGCCGGAGGGAACCCCTACAACGACTCTTATCTTGGTAAAGAATGATGGTTCGGGTACAGCGCGTTTGATATAAGCCTTCAGCATTCTTGCGGTCATTTCAAAATCAGAAATTACACCATCCTGCAAAGGTCTCACAACTATAATGTTTTCCGGTGTTTTTCCAATCATTTCTTTCGCCTCTTGCCCTGTTGCCAATAAGTCTTTTGTATCATAATCTACAGCGATAACCGATGGCTCGTTCAGGACAATTCCCTTATTCTTTATATAAATCAATGTATTTACGGTACCAAGATCAATTCCAACATCCTTTACAAACAGGCACATATTATTCATTCTCCTTATATTCATTACATTGTGTCTTAATTTTATCATATTATTCATTTTATCAAGGTTTACTGAACTGATTGCTTACAGTCGGATTTTGCTTACATCAGCATTGATTCTTTTAGGCTTATATATGTTCCGTCACCGATAATCAGGTGATCAAGCACCTGAATCCCCAATAACTCTCCCACTTCAGCCAGTCTTTTTGTGATGTCTATATCTGCTTGACTGGGTGTTGGATTACCACTGGGATGATTATGAACCGCTATTATTGAACAGGCACTTTTCTTAATAGCATTACAAAACACCTCCCTGGGGTGAACCACAGAGCTGTTCAGGCAACCGACTGATATGTTCTCTATCATAATGATTTCATTCTTGGTGTTTAGGAGCAGAACTTTGAAGTATTCCTTTTTTAAATATCTCATTTCTTCGATAAATAAGGTTGCGACTTCATCCGGAGACTTAATATTTATTCTTTTTGTTTTTGGTTTTGTGGCGATTCGTTTACCCAGTTCAATAGCGGCAATAATCTGGCAGGATTTTGCCAACCCCATACCCGGTATTTGCGTTAATTCATCCGGCTGACAATTTGTCAAATACGAAATTCCTTCTTCTTCGATGGCCAGTATTCGATTTGCCAGCATGAGTGCAGAAGCTTTCTTTGTTCCAGATCCGATTAAAATAGCAAGCAGTTCCGCGTTTGACAAAGAGCCGGCGCCAAATTGAATAAGTTTCTCTCTGGGCCTCTCCTCAGAAGGAAGCTCCTTTATCATGGTTTCTTTTCTTAAGTGATTCATGTCTCCCCCTTAGTTTTATCCTCTTCCTCCTCCCTTTCAACGGTGGTTAAATTTTTTTAGCGCGAAAAAATAAACTTTCTTATACTCGTTGCCCCCTCAAATATCATTATTTTAACATTACGGCAAGCTTAATACAATTAAAAACGATAAAATCGAAAGAAACATTTACTTCAAATCAACTTTATTTTTAAATGGAAATATAGACCTTGAATTTTATATTTTTCCTACTATATATTTATCCTTGAGAGATATAATAATAGTGAAATAAAGATAGGAGGTAAAATAATGGATAAAACTAATAGAAACCACAGCATTCAGTGCACGGTTGACGCATGTAAATATCATTGTGATAATGCAGATTACTGTGCATTGAGCCAAATAAGAGTCGGCACCCATGAAAAAAATCCCAAAGAAGTGCAGTGTACTGATTGTGAATCTTTTGAAACCTTAAGATAGTAATATGTCTTGAGTACCTGCCTGGTATGTCTCCTCGGAAACGCGGTCGCTTAAGATTTGAGCTCCAACGGTTTCCTATGAGACACACCGGGCAGGCGCTTTTTTCTTTTCTTGTATTCTTGCCTATAAAATGATAAAATTGCATCGATATTTTGGTGATTAATACTGATTCGGGAAAGTTTACTTTATGAATAGCCACATTATTTTAGCTTCTTCTTCACCGCGAAGAATTGAAATGCTTAAAGAAAATGGAATAGAACCTGTCATTATACCTTCAAGCGTAGATGAGGCTCTGCCTTGGAAACTCAGCATGGAGCAGACAGTGATGTATCTTGCCTTAAAAAAGGCTTTGAATGTTGAAAAATTATTACTTCGCGAAAAATCTGATGTTCCCGGCAAACCTTCTGTGATCATAGCTGCCGATACCATCGTATACAAGAACGATATGATCAGTAAACCTGCTGATGAAACGGATGCGGAGAACATATTGAAGCTCCTTAGAAATACCAGTCATTATGTTGCAACAGGTGTAGCACTGGTCAGACCCGGCGATACAAAACGCTCATTAATATATGATGTGACTGAAGTCTTTTTTCTAAATTACAGTGATGATGAAATCAAACGATATATAGCCACAAAAGAGCCTTGGGATAAAGCAGGTGGCTATGCGATCCAGGGTGCTTGGGGAAAACATGTTAGTCACATAGTCGGAAATTACGATAACGTAATAGGTTTTCCCTGGGAAAAAATCAAATCAGAGCTTAAGAAAAATTGGGCGGAAATTGTCCTCTTTTCAGACTGACAGGCACTATTTCCCCTTTCTGCGCATATACTTCTAACATTCTGATATCTGCGGAAAGGGGTTTTTGTATATGAGCATTTCATTGATACTCACTTCCCTACTGTTATCACATCCACTTGTCTTGTTGTATTCTTATGTTTCCACGGGAAATTCCTTTCCCCAACCTTTGACAGACAAAGAAGAGGCTTACTATATTTCTCTTTATATGCAGGGTGATAATGAAGCAAAGAATACCCTAATCGAACGCAATTTAAGATTGGTCGCCCATATTGCAAAAAAATACGCGAATACCGGTAAAAATCCTGATGATTTAATTTCTATAGGTACGATCGGACTGATCAAAGCCGTAAACTCATATAATCGGGACAGAAGTGTCCGACTCGCTACTTATGCTGCTAAATGCATAGAAAATGAAATATTGATGAATATCCGAACCACTAAGAAAACTAAAATTGAGATTTCATTGAATGATCCTGTAGGTACGGATAAGGATGGAAATGAAATTAATTTTAACGATATTCTTGGCACGGATACCGATGCTATTATTGATGATATCGATAATAAAATGCAGGTAAAAAAGCTTCATGAAGCCATATCGAGTCTTCTCAGGGAAAGAGAAAAAATGGTTATAGTAAAACGTTTCGGTTTGGCGGGAGAAAATGCCAAGACTCAGCGTGAAGTTGCTAAAGAGCTTGGTATATCACGATCTTACGTTTCTAGAATCGAAAAAAAAGCTATAATAAAATTAAAAGAGGCTTTTACCAATGAGTTTAATTATTAATAAAGATATTCAACCATCTGCCTGAATAATGGAACTGCCGATTCTCTTCCAGACCCACCGAATTCTACAAATACAGTGATGACATACTTATGTTTATCAGCCGGGAAAAAACCTGTAAACCATCCGTGAGCAACCCTTTCGCCATTATAAGACGCTTCGGCAGTTCCTGTCTTGCCTGCAATGCTGATACCTGTTCCGGTCAGGTTATCAGCCGTTCCGCAATTAACTGTATCTACCATAAAACTTTTTATAAGATTTGCCGTTTGTTTCCTTATAACCCTTTTGGGGGAAGTCTTTTCTTGATATTTGATTTCCCCTCCCTCTGTGGTTCCTTTAATAAGTGATAAGCCATAATCAATCCCTCCGGACGCAATAATAGATGTTGCTCTGGCTGCCTGAGCCGGTGTGATCAACAGCTTTCCTTGGCCGATGGACAAATTTCCTGTTCCCGCCCCCTGTATATCGTTCACTCCGGGGAGTACGCCGATTTTTTCCTCAGCTTCACCCTGGAAGGCATTCTTTTCCAAACCAAAAGCTTTTGCCATTTTCAGAATCTCTTCACCGCCTGTCATAACACCCAATTGAATAAAATAAGAATTACAGGATTCTGCAAAAGCATCCCTGAAGCTTATCTCACCATGTCCCTCTTCATTTGAGCAACGTATACGCACTCCGTTGATTTCCTCATATCCGCTGCATAAAAGCTTTGTTTCCTCTTCGACCACTTCATTTTCCAGTGCAGCAGCAGCTACGATTATTTTAAAAATCGATCCGGGAGGATATAAGCTTTGCGTTACCTTATTAAGGAATTCTTCATTATTACTATCCAGATATTCCTCCACCCTTGAAGGATCAAAGCAAGGAGTACTTGCACCCGCAAGCATTTCCCCATTTTTTCCGAGAACAATAATTGAACCGTTTCTCCCGGAATTCTTTAATATCTGCTCCGCCTTTTTTTGTATATCGACGTCTATAGTTGTCAGCACTCCGCAATCAGGGTCCTCAATTGTGCTTGATATTCCAAAGCCGGGTATTATCATCCGTTTCCCGTCTACAGATGCATAGACAGTCTTTTGTTTTTTTGACAGGATATCGTTAAATGACTTTTCTATGCCGGACGTACCCGTTCCATCGACTTCATTAATATACCCTATAAAATGCACTGCCGGTTGATTTTCCGCATATCTTTCAGCGCCTTTTATTATAAATGCTTCATAGTCACGCTTTAATATATAAGCGGCATCCTTATCAAAAATATTGCTGCGGTATACTTCATAACGTCTATCTTTATTTTCAACCTTCCTTGCCCCGATTAACTCAAATATTTTTTCTGCGCTATCATCCAATAATTCTTTTTTCAGGATATAAATATAGCTTTGCTCCGCTCCGGTCAACCGGTTTCCGTTACGGTCGTAAATGGTACCTCTCGTATCTTCTCCATTCAATATAATCCTCTGCTGTTTTGCGTTGGCGGAAGCATAATCTATACTGTTAAGGACCTGAACCTGCATAAGGCGGACAGTCAGTGCAAGAAGCATAAACACAAAAAGAGCAAAGATAGCATACAGTCTTTTTTTCATAATCAAAAAACCCCCTTAAAATATGTTTCCATAGTCAGGGATTTTTATACTTGCGTTATTTTTTTAAAAAAAACGCTGAGAAAATATTTTCTCAGCGTTGAAACTTACAAAAGGAACGCTCCGGCAGGCGTTATATCTTCATTGTGAGTATATAATTCGAGAATAAAAAGTATTTCTAAGGAAACCGTAAAACCTCTTACCGAATTTATGAGAAACATCTTAAATGAGGCGGTTTCCGTGAAAGCACTTTTTATAATTCATGCATAAACAATCCGCTTCCAAGCTTAGGCTCAAACCACGTTGACTTCGGCGGCATAACCATGCCTTTATCGGATACCGCAAGCAAATCTGATATCAACACCGGATAAAGCGCAAATGCCACAGCCATATCATTTTGCACCCTGCGTTCCAATTCTTCTAAGCCGCGGATCCCTCCCACAAAATCGATTCTCTTATCCGTCCTTGGGTCTTCGATACCAAGTATCGGCTTTAGGAGATGATCCTGTAAAATGGAAACATCGAGGCATTTGATTACATCTTCCTCACAGACGATTTCCGTCTTGGCAGTAAGCTTATACCACCTATTCTCCAAATACATTCCAAAAATATGCTTTGCTTCAGGTCTGTATTTATCAGCGCCAAGCTGCTCTATTTCAAATTTTTCCGAAGCCTTACTGAGAAAGGTCTCATTTGATAATCCATGCAAGTCCTTAACGACACGGTTATAATCAAATATTTTTAATTCAGAATCCGGAAAAATGACTGCCATAAAGAAATTAAATTCTTCTTCCCCTGTGTAACCTTTGTGCTCATCTCTACGCTTTTGTCCGACCTTGACTGCAGAAGCTGATCGGTGGTGTCCGTCAGCTATGTACATAGATTCTATTTCTCTAAAAAGAGAAGTCAGGGATGCGATGACCGACTCATCAGTAATTGTCCATAGTGAATGCCCTACTCCGTCCTTAGTCATAAAATCATATTCCGGCTCATTACGTCTCACCCAATCTTCAATCAGTATTTGCAATCGCTTATCGTTGCGATAGGTAAGAAAAACCGGCTCTGTATTCATGTTGCACCGATCAAAGTGACGAATACGATCCTGCTCCTTCTCCACTCTTGTAAACTCATGTTTTTTTATAATGTTGTTCAGGTAATCATCTATGGAAGCACAGCCAACGATCCCGGTTTGCGTTCTGCCGTCCATCGTTTGTCTATATACATAAAGGTAACTTTTTTCATCTCGGATCAGAATCTCATTGGTCAGAAAATCATTAATATTTTTTCTCGCCCTCGAATAAACCTGATCTGAATAGGGGTCCTCTATATGGGGTAGATCTATCTCTGATCTGCATATGTGCAGAAAACTATAGGGGTTACCTTCAGCCATTCTTGATGCCTCTTCTCTGCTCATCACATCGTAGGGCAAAGATATTACCTGTTCAGCATATTCCTTTTTAGGCCTGATAGCTCGAAACGGTTTTATTATTGCCATTTTATTACCTCCAAAATCTTATCAGTCACTTCCTCTGCGGTCACGCCTGTTGTATCCAATTCAACGGCATCCTCAGCCTTTTTGAGGGGATTGAGTTTTCTCATCAAATCATTGTTATCTCTTATAATAATGTCTGCTTCCACTTGTTTTAAATCTATTTTCTCACCTTTTTCAATGAGCTCCAGCCATCTTCTTCGTGCCCGTTCAGAGGCAGCCGCGGTCACGAAAAATTTATACTCAGCGTCTATCAATACATTTGTACCAATATCCCTTCCATCCATAACAACACTCTTATGCAATCCCATTTTTCTCTGAAGCGCGACCAGTTTGTCCCTTACTATCTGCAAGGCTGAAACATCTGAAGCCATTCTTGATATTTCGTGCGTTCTTATTTTATCATTAACGATCTCTCCATCCAGAATGATATTTCCGTCAATGAAGTCGATATCTGTTTCTGAAAGCATATCTGTCAGGACCATTACATCGTTTATGTCAATTTGTCTTTGCAGAAGTTTATATGCCACCGCTCTGTACATTGCGCCTGTATCGATATAATCTATCCCAAGCTGCTTTGCTACACGTTTTGCAATTGTACTTTTTCCGGCCCCTGATGGTCCGTCAATTGCAATCCTTATTTTACTTTTCATCGGCAATGACCTCATTTTTTTTATCCTTGCCGAGAAGCTTTTCAATCTCCGCCACGAAGGTATTTACATCCTTAAACTGCCGGTAAACGGACGCAAACCGCACATATGCGACCTCGTCCAATTTTTTCAGATGTTCCATTAAAACTTCGCCGATCAGTTTACTCTCGATCTCTTTCTCCATCATGTTGTTCAATCCACGTTCAATCTCGTCTACGATTTTTTCCATGGAATCTATAGGCACCGGTCGTTTTTCGCAAGCTTTAATAATTCCATTTAATACTTTGTTTCTATCAAAGGCTTCACGGCTGCCATCTTTTTTGATGACCATTAAAACTATACCTTCCACCTTTTCATAGGTTGTAAACCTCTTACTGCAACCATCGCATTCACGTCTGCGTCTGATAGCATGTCCTTCTTCTGTAGGTCGTGAATCAATTACCCTGGTATCCGGATTTTCACAAAATGGACATCTCATAGCTCTACCTCCATAACACGGATATCTTCATATCATACTATTTCTATTACATACCGTATTTATTTTACCTATATCTAGTGGCTTATGCAAGGTTTTTTCTCACTTGTCATCATTACCCATGTTATTATTCTTATCATCATCAATACCAGTATAAGAACCGATATTTGTCATGTAATTCCTTTCAGTCCCCATAACAGACCCAAGTAATCCTGCCACGTCTACAATAATCACATCATCTCCAATCCTTTTTATATCCTTCCATTTGATTACATAATCATCTTCACCCTTACCAAAGAAGCTGAAAAAACGCCTCTGCGCAGGTACAATAATCCCCTCTATCAAACCTTTTTCCAGATTTACCTCAATATCATAAACATAACCCAAGCTTTTCCCGTCATGGATATTGATCACCTCTTTATTCCTTAAGTCCTGAGTACTTATCATTTTAATGCTCCTCCTTTATCTCATTCGTTATTTTTTGTCTCCGCCTCCGTTATTACTATGATTCAAAAATAAAAAGTATGCCCTCTTTCGGACATACTTTATAAAGAATGAACTGCCTCAAATTATTGAGACACCTTTTTCACATTGTTTAGACATATTTTCTCATATATTTAAGAGCATTTTTTTCCAGTCTGCTGACCTGTGCCTGACTGATTCCAATTTCGTCCGCGACCTCCATCTGGGTCTTTCCTTCAAAAAATCTCATGGTTAAAATGTGTTTTTCCCTGCTTGTCAATTTTCTTAATGCCTCTTTGAGCGATATGTTTTCCATCCATTTTTCATCTGTGTTTTTCGTATCCTTAACTTGATCCATTACGTATATCGCATCTCCCTCGTCGTGAAATACCGGCTCAAATAATGAAATAGGGTCCTGTATGGAATCCATGGCGAGAACGACCTCCTCCCGCGGCATCTCCAGGTCATTCGCAATTTCATTTATAGTGGGTTCCCGCTGCAGCTCCTTGGAAAGTCTTTCCCTGGACTGTAATGCTTTATATGCTGTGTCGCGCAATGAACGGCTCACACGAATAGAATTGTTATCTCTCAAATACCTCCTGATTTCTCCGACGATCATCGGAACCGCATAGGTTGAAAACCTTACGTTATGGGAAGTATCAAAATTATCCAATGCCTTAATGAGACCAATACAGCCTACCTGAAACAAATCATCCGGGTTTTCCCCTCTATTGCTAAAGTTCTGTATCACACTTAAAACCAAACGCAGATTTCCTCTTATAAACTCGTCTCTTACCTCATTATCTCCCCCTTTTATCTGTTCTATCATTTTTTTCATTTCTACTTCTTTGTACACTGGCAATTTTGATGTATTAACACCACAGATCTCGACTTTGCTAGCCATAACAAGGACCTCCGCTTCCTGTTTTGCCCCCCTAAGCAATACATTCGCGTTATCATCAGCTGTGAACTGATGTTATCCTTATTCTTAACATACAGGTATTTTTTTATGCAGTCGAAATCGTCAAATCGAAGATTTGGATTTCTTATCATAAGTTTGCCTACATCTTCCAAAGCAAGCGATTCAGGCTGTCAGCCGCTTTTCTACCCCAACTTTTTAATTTCTTTTCTAAGCCTTCCTATTATTTTTTTTTCAAGCCGGGAAATATATGATTGGGAAATCCCCATCTTGTCTGCTACCTCTTTTTGTGTCATCTCTCTGCCATTGATAAGGCCAAATCGCATCTCCATAATCTGCTTTTCCCTGTTTGTCAGCTTTTTTAACGCGTAAACAAGCAAGCTTTTATTTACCTCTTCTTCAATGTGATTGTAAACTATGTCACTCTCTGTTCCAAGAATATCAGAAAGCAACAGCTCATTTCCATCCCAATCAGTGTTCAGCGGTTCATCAAATGAAATTTCACTTTTTGTTCGACTATTTCTTCTCAGATACATCAAAATTTCATTTTCAATACATCTGGAGGCATAAGTTGCTAACTTGATATTTTTATCCAGGTTAAAGGTATTCACTGCTTTGATCAATCCGATCGCGCCAATTGAAATCAAATCCTCTACATTAACACCGGCGTTCTCAAATTTTTTTGCAATATATACTACCAATCTTAGGTTTCTTTCTATTAAAATCGTCTTCGCATCCTCATTGCCCTTCGCGAGCTGTTCCAGGAGAACCCTCTCATCTTCAGGGGCTAAGGATGGCGGTAAAACATCGCTGCCGCCAATGTAAAAAATCTCGTCTGTCTTATGACCCCGAATTAACATGATCAGCTTTTTTCTGATCTCAAGAGCAGATAAACGAAGCCTTGTTCCGATTTTAGTTAATGAATCCAATAACGATTTAAACATCTGCGATTCCTCCTTCTAACAAACTGGGGTGCAAAAGGATTGAACAATCATTATCTGACTGTCCTCCCGAGAACTTTCCCTTGTAAATAGCAAGGATAGTGCCTTTTGAAGCCACTATAAAGTCCTCGCTCTTTTTATTATGTGATTTGATATGTATCTTATCCGGACGTATACCAATCAAACAACCCCTTTCTTTTCCGATGGAATGAAAGGGTATCACCCTGATGCGAGCGGCATATATGCTGCTTACCAGCTTTTGGGTGATTACCCTCACATCTGTACCTTTTATAACCTCATCAACAATTTCTACGGGCAGAATTTTTTTTGCGGCTACTGCGGAAATAATAATAACGGGATTGCCAGTAAGCGGATCCTTAAGAAAATTTCCGGTATCCACCATGCCCTTCATAGTCACAGCTTTATCCGCTATAAAAATCTCAACATCAGCAAAGGTTCTTTCCTGTATCAACCGGCTCTTGATAAAGTCCGAAAGCAGTGAAAATAATAAATAGGTCAGTATACAACCGAATAGTATGTAAAGATAACCGGAGATACCAAGATATAATGAGCTATTGCGTGTCAAACCACCTATGCCCAAAAAATACATGGCCCCGATCGTTATTCCGCCCATCGCAAAGCTGACCAGATAAAAAATCATCGTAATTCTTGCAAGCTTACGCATTTTTAACGGTCGAAATACCACTAGAATTAAAATTACTGAAAAACAAAGCTTTGAGAGGAATGCCGCCACAGGGTGCAGCGAATCCCAAAAAAGTATAAATGAATAAAGACCAGATAGGGTGCTTCCGATGATCAACAATGGTTTTCCGCATGAGATACCTGCTACTTTTCCTGTAAGAAAAATAATCAGTCCTCCGGTCAAGGCATTCTCCACAAAAAGATATTCTGCATATATGACCACAATAAAAAACCCCCTTGCTACCATCAATCTAATTAGAGATTATATAACGCAAGGGGGTAATATTTTGTCAAAAGTAAATGTCGATTTTTATTTTACCACTTTTTTTGCTATTTCTGCAAGCTGCGCAAACCCTGAAGGATCGTAAATAGCCATGTCCGAAAGTATCTTTCTATTTATTTCAATGCCTGAAACTCGCAAACCGTTCATCATCCTGCTGTATGAAATGCCGTTCATTCTGGCGCCGGCGTTGATCCTTGCGATCCAAAGCCTTCTGTACTCTCTCTTCTTATTCTTCCGTCCTATATATGCAGAACGAAGCGATCTCATCACCGCTGGATTCGCAGCTCTAAAGACCTTGCTCTTCGCTCCGTAAAAGCCCTTTGCCTGCTTTAATATCTTTTTATGTCTTTTTCTTGCATTTAATCCTTTTTTAACTCTTGCCATTTTATCTTCCTCCTATATCCTTACAGGTTAAATTATCGATTTCGTTCTCTTGTGATCAGCACTTGTGAGAATCGTGGGTTTTCTCAGCCCTCTTTTCCGCTTCGTACTTTTCTTTGTAAGAATATGGCTCTTGTATGCCTTGTTTCTCTTAATTTTACCGCTGCCTGTCAACCTAAATCTTTTGCTTGCCCCTCTGTGAGACTTCATCTTTGTTTTTGCCATTCTACAATCCTCCTAATTCATCAAGTATCGCTTCACTGGTTTACCGTTAGTTTTGCCAATAGGTCTGGGGCAAAAAATATGGGCTATTGTGACAATAGCCCGTCCCCTTGTCACATCACTCGTTATTTGTCCGTTTTTGGTGCTAAAATCATAATCAAATTTCTGCCTTCAAACTCTGGTTTCTTTTCAACAACACCAGATTCGGAAATAAATTCGGCAAATTTATTCATCACAAGCTGTCCTTTGCTGACATAATCCTTTTCTCTTCCTTTGAATCGAAGGCTGACCTTTACTTTATCGCCTTCTTTAAGGAATTTTGCAGCATTATTGGCCTTAACTGCCAGGTCATGCTCTTCGATAAAAGTACTCAGGCGTATTTCTTTAACCTGGATAACCTTTTGTTTTTTCTTAGCCTCTTTATCCCTTTTTTGAATCTCGTATCTATACTTTCCGTAATCAAGAATCTTACAGACCGGCGGTTTCGCTGTCGGGGCAATATTAACTAAGTCCAACTTTTTTTCGTTGGCCAAATCCAATGCAGCATCTAAACTCATAATTCCTAACTGCGCTCCATCGCTGTCGATTACCCTCAATTCTTTATCACGAATTTCTTCGTTGATCTGATTTTCCTTGCTAATGATTCGCACCTCCTAAAGTGAAAAAAAAAGCGGATACAGTACCCGCTCTAACAAAACAAACCTTTGCATTTATCAAAAGATTCTTTCATATTTAACCCTAGCAACCGATGTCGATAAGGTGAGAAGCGGATTACTTCTTCTTTATTACTTTAAGCATAATATCATCAAACTGCATACTTGTCAATGTTTTATTAATTTTATTTGTGACAGAAGGAACGTGTGTGGCAGGGAGACTGAGTATTGCCAGCATCGCTGATCAAGGAGGGGGCGAAACCGCTTAATCAGCGATTCCAATACCTCCATAACAAAAATCATCCTATTTTTTTCAAAAATCAATTATAGTTTTTCTATATCCATTGCATAATACTGTTGTGAGTTGTATAATTTTAATTCATACAGCCCATATAAGGAGGAATCTATTAATGTCAATCAATTACGCGGAATACGTTTCAATTTTGGTTGCCAAAGGGCATACTGCTCAGAAGATTGCTGAAGGCTATACTCAAGAAAAAGTCGATCAATTGACAGCTGCAGTTGCCTACGCTCTGACTCGACCGGATGTTGCGCTTAAATTTGGCAAGGATCTGGTTGAAGAATCCGGAATGGGAATCGCCGCCGACAAACAAGCAAAAATGTTCAGTAAGGTAAAAGGTACTTATTACCAAATGAAAGGTAAAAAATCTGTCGGCTTGATCGAAGCTGATGAAAAAATCGGAATGGAAAAATATGCCAGGTCAATAGGCGTTGTAGGTGCAATAATCCCTGTAACAAATGGAGAAGCAACTCCTGTTGTCAAATCTTTGATGGCTTTAAAAACCAGAAATGCAATTATACTTGCTCCTCATCCAAAAGCGAAAAAAACAAACTGGGCAGTAACGGAAAGGATCAGGGAAACTCTTAGAAAGTTTGACGCACCTGAAGATTTGGTGCAGGCCGTTCATCCTGATTATGTAAGCATTGATACATCTGCAGAAATTATGAGACAATCAAACTTCATCGTTGCTACAGGCGGAACTCCAATGGTTAGACAGGCATACTCTTCCGGTACTCCTGCTATCGGTGTCGGAACAGGAAACGTTGTCAGTATCGTTGATGGTACCACAAATATGGATGACGTTGCTAACCTGATAATCAAATCAAAAATATTTGATAATGCAACTTCCTGTTCAGCAGAAAATACCATTATCGTTTTTGAACAGACTTACGATTCATTCGTGGAAGCCATGTCGAGGCAAGGAGCACATCTGATCAAGGAAAATACCGACGATAAGCAAAAGCTGCTTAAGACAATCTGGCCTGAAAGTCCCGCAAATCATGTACTGAACAGACATATTGTCGCTCAGAATGCGGCTTATATTGCTAAGATGGCCGAAGTAAAAGTACCGGACGGAACCAAAATGATCATGGTTGAAGAAAACGGCGGTTATTCGGATGAATTCCCATTCGCAGGAGAAAAGCTCTCTCCAATCGCTGCTGTTAGAAGAGCAAAGGATTTTGATGATGTGATTCAGCAAACTCTGGGTATCCTGGAATACCAGGGAAAAGGTCATAGCTGCGGTATTCATACAACAATCGATGAAAGAGTTACTAAGCTTGCCGAGGTAATTCCGGTATGCAAGGTTGTCGTTAACGCTCCCCAGTGTCTGACAAACAGCGGATCGTGGACCTCCGGCTTCCCGATGTCCTTGACTTTAGGCTGCGGAACTTGGGGTCACAACAGTATTTCCCACAATGCAACCTGGAAAGATCTCTTAAACTTCACCTATGTATCAAGGCCTATTCCTTCATATCAGCCAAAGGATGAGGATCTGTTTGACGAAGAAATAAGAAACGTATTTATATAACAAAATCAGGGGGTGATCATAATGTCAAAGATAAAGGAACAAGGAATGAAATACAATCTTTATTCTTGGAGTGCACAGGGAAAAATCAACCCTATTGTGATTTCTAAGGCAGAAGGGATCTATTTTTGGGACGAAGACGGAAATAAGTATTACGATATGTCTTCGCAGATGATAAACTCCAATTTAGGTCACGGTAATAACAAGCTAATCCAGGCAATCAAAGAACAAGCGGAGAAAATGGCATTTATGGGTCCCGGGTTCTCTGTTGATGTTCGTTCTGAAGCCGCTTGTAAGCTTGTTGCGCTGTCAGGGCTGGAAGGCGCAAAGGTTTTCTTTGTTAACGCAGGTGCAGAAGCCAACGAAAATGCAATGAAATTTGCAAAAGCATACTCCGGAAAATGGAAGTTTTTCGCAGCTTATAGAAGCTACCACGGAGCTTCCTTTGGTTCCAGTTCTTTGACAGGTGAGCCCAGAAGATTTAGTGCTGAGCCAGGTGTTCCCGGAGTCATTCACTTTGAAGGACCATATGCATACAGAGCCCCTAAGGCATGCAAATTCCATTCTGAGGAAGAGATCACTGAATATTATCTCGAATTATTAGAAAACCAGATACTCTACGAAGGACCTGATCAGATCGCCGGTATCTTCTTTGAAACGGTAGTGGGCACCAATGGAGTCCTGATTCCTCCAAAAGGATACTATGAAGGAGTCAGATCCCTTTGTGACAAATATAATATCTTATTGATATTCGATGAAGTTATGACTGGTTTTTATAGAACAGGAACAGCTTTTGCATTCCACCAGTTTAATGTTAAACCTGACCTGGTCACATTTGCAAAAGGCGCAAACTGCGGATATGTACCTATCGGAGGCGTTATTGTAACGGAAAAGATTGCCATGATATTCGATGAAAAGAAAATGTTCAACGGTCTTACTTACAGTGGTCATCCAATAGGTTGTGCTACAACAATTGCAGCGATTGATGTATATAAGGAAGAAGGGATCGAAGATAACGTCAGGAAGCAAGGCAAGGTTCTCGCCGATATCCTTGATGCGTTTGAAAAAAAGCACTTATGCGTGGGACAGGTCAGACACATCGGATTGTTCAGCAGCATAGAGTTGGTTAAGGATAAGGAAACCCGCGAGCCTCTTGTTAAGTTCAATAGTGACCCGGATGGCTTAATGCCAAAGATTATTGGTATGCTAAAGGCTGAGGGCTTTTCAACTTATTCTCATGAGAACATGCTCATGATAAGTCCTCCTCTTACAATAACAGAAACTGAATTAAAAGATGCAATGAAAATCATGGATAAGGTGCTGGATCATGTAGACGAAATGATCAAATAATTCTAAGCAGCGGGGGACTGACGCCGCCGTTTAAAAATATCGAAAAACCCCTTTTACAAGGCCAAGGATCTTAACATCGCTTACAATGATGGGACTCATATACTGGTTTTCTGGCTGAAGGCGTATATGACCCTTTTCCTTATAGTAGGTCTTCACCGTTGCTTCGCTCTCAAATCCGTCTACCATTGCAACAACTATATCACCGTTATTCGCCGTATTTTGCTGATGAACTAAAATATAGTCACCATCCAATATACCTGCTTCTACCATGCTCTCGCCTTTTACCGTAAGCATAAAGCTGTTGCCCCTGGAAAGAAAGCGTGCAGGTACAGGTATGGAATCATCGATATTCTGCTCTGCAAGAATCGGAGTTCCCGCAGCTATCCTGCCGACCACCGGAACATCCACTACATCCGTTCGCTCATATTGAACGTTAGCAGAACATTCATTTGCTGCATGTCCTTCATCTCCGGCTGTATCTGTGTCAATTATCATTAATGCCCTGGGCTTCGCAGGATCTTTCTTTATATAACCTTTCAACTCAAGATTCTCAATATCCTTGTGAGTAGTTGAGGTAGACTTGATACCCAAAGCTGAGCACATCTCTCTTACTGTTGGCGGATATCCTTTCTTCTTGATTTCATCTTTCATATATTTAAGTATTCTTCGTTCTCGATCCTTCAATTCTTCCATATGAAAGCTCCTCCTTACTAAAAAGCGACAAGAGACGAGATTATTTTTATAAATGTAAAACACGGCAAGGGTGCGGGGTTGTTGTCACTCCCTATCATATTATCACATCCGGCAGGGAGTGTAAACAGGTGTTCTTCGCAAAGTTAAAAAAAAAAGAGGCTGGCGCCATATAGGGCATATCCCCATAGAAACCGTAAAACCTATTACCGACTTTGATGCGAAGCATCTTAAAGGAGGCGGTTTCCAAGGGGATATGCCACACGTGACGCACAATATCTTAATAGATAAAAAAGTGACCACTTCTTTTCTAAGGTATCTATTTAGATACCAGCAGCTTTTTAATTCCTGCCTCAAGCCCGTTGATGCTCAGCTCATACATGGGAAAGGTTGATCTGAGTGTTTCTATTGTCCTGCGGCCATTAACATATTCCCATTCCCTTTCAGGAATAGGATTGAGCCATATTTGTTTTGAATATTTCTTCTTGAATCGCATAAGCCATTCTATACCCGGGGTTTCATTATACAAACCCACATAGTTGTTCCCGCCTTTGCTCATAAGCTCGGAAGGCGCCATGGAAGCATCGCCGATAAAGATCACCTTATATTCACTGCTGAAATTGCGAAGTACCCATTCCGTATCGATCCATTCTCCTCGTTTGCAATAGGGTGTTGTATATAAATGCTCATATATGCAATTATGGAAATAATAGACCTTCAAGTCTTTGAAATGATTTGATTTACTTACAGCCTGAAACAGATGACTGCACAAATTGCTGTAAGGCATCATGGAGCCATCGGAATCAAACATCAGTAAGAGCTTTACTGTATTCTTTCTCGGCCGATCCCAGACAATTCGCAGATTACCCGCATTTTCACAGGTCTCATCGATGGTGGCATCAATATCAAGCTCCGTCTTTGAGCCATCCACCCTTGATGAAAACTGCCTAAGCCTTCGGAAAGCCATCTGGAATTGTCGGGTATCCAATATATTATCCTGCCTGAAATCCCTGAAATTTCTTTCACGCGCTACCTGAACAGCATTCTTGTGCCGGCCTTCTCCTCCAACTCGAATGCCTCTTTCATGAAATCCGTTATAGCCCATGGTCGAAGTTCCACCGGTTCCAATCCAGTAATTTCCTCCGTCATGCTTTTCCTTTTGCTCGGCGATCCTTTCCTGTAAACGTTTTTGAAGCTCTTCCAGCTCCAGCACAAAATCGTCAAGCATTGCCTTCTCGCTGATATCCTTTGTTCTTACATCCTTATTCAGCCATTCCCAAATCTCATCCGGAATCTCCTCAACAGTCTTGATGCCCTTAAAGAATTCAGCGAATGCTAAGTCGAACTTGTCATATTCAGTTTCACTTTTGACCAAAATGCTTCTGCATAAATGATAAAACTCCATAAGGCTTGCCTTGCACAACCCTTTGTCCAGTGCTTCAACCAGTGCGAGCCATTCATCAAGCGAAACCTTTAGTCCTTTTGCTCTTAAAAAATAAAAAAACGAAATAAACATTTTACATCCATCTCTTCAGGGAAAAACCCTTTTCTTTAATTTCATACATTGTATCAATATCTTGATTCTTTTTCAGCAGTACTCCCGCATAAGGTATTTCTTCCTTGATTTTTCCGATAGATACACCGCTTATCATAAGCGCCTGGAGCCAGTCGAGAAGCTCTGATGTGCTCGGCTTTTTCTGTATTTCTTTAAGATCTCTGATCCAATAAAAAGCTTCCATTGCCTGTGACAGGAGTTTTTTCTCAACATCCCCGTAATGCACTCTAACAATTTCCTCCATCTTTTCCTGATCCGGAAACTCTATATAATGAAATATGCACCTTCTTAGGAATGCGTCCGGCAATTCCTTTTCTGCGTTTGATGTGATAATTACGATTGGTCTATGGATCGTCTTTACAATTTCCTTTGTTTCGGTAATATAGAATTCCATTTTATCCAGTTCCCATAGCAAGTCGTTAGGAAATTCCAAGTCTGCTTTATCGATTTCGTCGATCAGAAGCACAGCTTGCTCTTCGGAAGTGAAAGCCTCTCCCAGTTTCCCGAGCTTTATATATTTTTTGATATCGGCCACATCGCCTTCTCCGAACTGGCTGTCATAGAGTCTTTGTACTGTATCGTACACATAAAGTCCTTCTTGGGCTTTCGTTGTGGATTTGATGTTCCAAATGATCAGTTTCTTATCTAATGCTTGGGAAATAGATTCAGCCAGCATCGTCTTGCCTGTTCCCGGTTCACCCTTGATCAGCAATGGTTTTTGAAGCGCTATGGCCACATTGACCGCATGCATCAATTCATCAGAGACTACATAGTCACTGCTTCCATGGAATAGATTCATCTTATTTGTCTTTGTCATTTTTGTTCTCCTATATATCTTCAAATCGACTTTAATATCTCTAATATATATTTTTCTAATCCCCCGCGCCCATGTCCAAGATTTTAATTATGGATTTTGCTGCAGAACGGGCATATTGTTCGCGAAACTCATCTGTCATCATAAGCTTAAGATCATCTGCATTTGAAAGAAAGGCTCCTTCTATAATTATAGCAGGCATCTGGGTTTTATTCAACACTGCATAGGCAGGCTCGCTCTTTGCTCCTCTATCAAATAAACCAAGTGTATTTACCATCTCTTTTTGTATCATCTTCGCAAGATCTTTGCTGTAAATCCCATAGTTAGACTCGTTCTCTTTAGAATAATAAAAAGTTTCTACTCCTTTTGCTTTGGGATTATCTGCGGAATTATTATGTACGCTGATATATAGGTAAGCATTGGCTGCATTTGCCAATGCTGGTCTTTCATAAAGTGAAATATGCGTATCAGCTTCTCTGAGCATATAAGTACTGACTCCCGCCTCTTGCAGCAGTCTGTTTAATCTATGTGCGATATCCAGATTGATGTCCTTTTCATTTAATATTACCTCTCCGTTGCGAATCGCCCGAGATCCGGTATCTTTACCTCCATGACCGGGATCGATGACCACCAGTTTCTCTGCTGCTCCCCAATCAACAACAGCCAAACCATCTTGGGTGGTCTCGCCAAGCTTTTTATCATCATCTTCCTGGCTTTTACTGAAATCGATATATATGCTATCTTTTTCCGGCGAAAAACTTATTTTGCCTGCAATTTTATCTTCTAAATCTATTACTACCCTGACAACTCCGGGTTCAAACTGTGAAAATCGAATAGAACTGATCAGATCATTATTCGTATCAATTCTGTCCTCTTCGATATTTAACAGCGCATTTTTGATATCGATTACAAAGCGCTCCGGTTTACTATACGCAAAGGATTTAATGCCTTCAATTACATCTTTCCCTTCAACGACTACCCTATACTTATCAGTATCCTCTGTAAAAGTGATATCACTGATGCCGGTGTATTCATTGATAACAGGTGAAGACAGAATTACTGTTCTGTTGAGATTATCCCAATCTACTGCGCAGTTGAGAGATTCACCTACAAAACGGACCGGGATCAAAGTTCTGTCATTCAAAATCATTGCCGGCACATCCATGGACGTCTGCGAGCCATTAACAAAAGCTATCTTCGAATCGATGGTAAGCTGCACATTTGATGTTCCAAGGTTTACTTCAACCAATCTGGCATCCTCATTCCATTCTACATCAGCTCCCATGCTTTCAAATACAGCTCTTGCAGGAATCAAAGTTCTGTCTTTGATGATGACCGGCGGCACATCGGAAACAACTGTTTCCCCGTCTACCTGCAATGATACAGGAAACTCACTGCAAAAATCAAGTCCTTCCTTAATATCCGCCTGGGATATTAAAATTTTGTCCGCATAAGCTGTATGTACCGTGATTAAAAACGCTATAAAGAAAAAAAATGTAAATAATGTAAATCTCGTTAATCTTCTCATATCCCCCACCTAATAATGCAAAAACATAACAAATATCTCTTTTTCCGTCTACCCTTGATTACCCTATATTAAAAACTGCAAGGACTTGATTTAAATCCACTTCAAAATCGAATTCAATGGTACATCCCTTGCGCCAATATTATAATATATTCAGAGAAAGAATTGTGGGATTTTGTGTTTTGTAATAGAATTGTAAAACATATTGCAGAATATCATCACGTTACTATGTTTTAATTAATTAATAACGATTCTGCCGTGTCGTGCATATTATATTGAGAACAGCTTTCTGGCTGACAGAAGAGCTAATTGGGAGGTTTTAAATTGAAAACAAGAATTGATCCTGACAAACCGATGATTGCTCTAACCTTCGATGACGGTCCTTCATCAATATATACCCCTGCTATTCTCGATATATTGAAGAAGCATAACTCTTCCGCTACTTTTTTCGTTCTCGGCACAGAGGCTGAACAGAACCCCGAAATATTGCAGCGTATGGTAAATGAAGGGAATGAAATCGGAAATCACAGCTACAGTCATCTGAATCTTACCTTACTGTCAGATGCGGAATTGACCTATCAAATAGAGACACCGCAAGTCATTATCAAAGAGATAACAGGGCAGGCCCCATCTATTTTACGTTCTACTTACGGCACTATCAATGATGAATTGATGCAAAAGATTCCATTCCCCATTATACACTGGTCAATTGATACGGTGGACTGGCAAAGCAGAAACGCAGATTTCATATACAATACAATTGTTGAAAATGTCAAGGATGGAGATATCGTACTTATGCATGACATCTATGAAAGCACGCTTGAAGCAGTCAGAAGGGTCGTTCCGGCACTGATAGATAAGGGATATCAGCTTGTCACCATAAGCGAGATGGCTGATGCCAGGGGAATTACATTACAACCCGGAAATGTCTACAGAAATATGTATCCTTGAACAATAGCCGTTTTTAAAGAAAAGTATTGACGGAATCAGATTACAAGTATAAAGTATAGTTAATAATAAAATCGGGGAGGTCAAATATGGCCTGAGAGGAAGCTGTAAATTGCTTCGACCCATAGACCTGATGTGGATAATGCCACCGTAGGGATCATATTTGTATTGTTAAGCCGTATCAACAAATATGATACGGCTTTTTATTCATGTTATTCACGCAAAACTTGATGGAGGAAAAATGGATAGAACAGGACAGTTAAAATTCATATTGCCGGCAGTAACATTGCTTTTCATTCTGCTGGTCTGGGAATTCATTGTCAGGATCTCAAACATCCCATTATATGTTCTGCCTGCTCCTTCAAAGGTTTTATTGACACTGTATCACGAGCTGCCTACCCTTTGGCATCATTCCCTGGTTACCTTTACCGAGACTGTAGCAGGGCTTTTGATTGCGGTGGCGCTGGCACTGATTCTCGCAATTCTAATGGACGCATTCGGATTGTTCAAATCAGCCTTATACCCTCTGCTTGTAGCCAGTCAAACTGTTCCGGTAATAGTACTGGCACCCTTGTTTATCATTTATCTGGGATTTGGAACGGCGCCGAAGATACTCACCGTAACACTGATGTGCTTTTTCCCTATCGCGGTAAGCTTTGCAGACGGGATGGCCCAGCTGGATTCCAATCAGGTCAATCTTGTACGTTCATTTGGTGCAAATCGATTACAGGTTTATCGGCTTGTCAAGATTCCTGCCGCTGCACCATCGCTCTTTTCAGGGCTTAAGGTGGCAGCTACTTACAGCGTTACCGGCGCTGTTGTGGGAGAGTGGCTTTCTTCGGAAAGCGGTCTGGGCTATTATTTACTTCGCGTAAAAAATGGCTTTATGCTGGACAAGGTATTTGCTTGTATCATTGCAATCGTATTATTAAGTCTGATGATGAATGTATTTGTAAAGCTGCTGGAATATGCAGTTCTGCCGCATATGCGGCGAAGCCCACACCGTGGTAATGGCTTAAGAAGAAGCTAATTAAGCTTATTACAAAGAGATAAGGAGAAAAAAATGAAACGGATTTTTATTGTTATGTTATGCTCTTTTTTAGTATTATCCTTGGTAGCTTGCAGCTTAGACAAGGATTCTGCTTCGGATGAGGGGCAGCTTCAACCTGTGACGGTAATTCTTGATTATATACCAAATACCAACCATACCGGCCTTTATGCCGCGCTGGATCTTGGTTACTATGAGGAACAAGGTTTGGATGTTCGCATCATTGAGCCTACGGAAGGTGCTACGCTAACATTGATTGCAACAGGGAAAGGTGATTTTGGCGTCGGCTATCAGGAAGATGTCACCTATGCGCTGACTGCGGAAGAACCCCTGCCGATCAAAGCCATTGCGACAATCATTCAGCATAATACCTCCGGGTTTGCATCCTATCAGAATAAAAACATTCTAACCCCAAAGGACTTTGAGGGAAAAGTATATGCGGGCTGGGGCGCACCATCAGAGGAAGCTGTTATCAAGGCAGTCATGAGCAGCACAGGCGCTGACTTTTCCAAGCTTTCCATGATAACCTCAGACGGTTCCGGTTACAACGTATTAAAAGACAAGATTGATATCATGTGGTTCTTCTGGGCCTGGGACGGGATCGCCTCGGAAATGGCGGGTATACCGATCAATTATTTGGAGCTGCGAGAACTGGATCCGCGACTGGATTACTATACTCCGGTCATAGTAACTAATCATGACATGATTGAAAACAACCCAGAGCTTGCCGAAAAATTTATGTCCGCAACTGCGAAGGGATATGAATATGTAATAGAAAATCCGGAGGATGCAGCTTTGATCATACAAAAATATGCTCCTGACTATGATTTAAACATGCTGACTAAATCCCAGAAATATCTTGCCGGTAAGTACAGCGAGGGCGCGGAACGATGGGGGTTGATGAAAGATGAAGTATGGAACGGATATACTGAATTTATGTATGAAAACGGTCTGATCGAGGAAATGATCCCTGCGTCTGACTGCTATACAAATCAATTTTTAAAATCACGATAAAATCTGCAAATCAAAGATTTTGTGATTTTTCAGCATAAATTCTGTCTGCGGTGCTGAAGCACCGGCCAGAATGGTAAAGGAAATCATATGAAACTTAAAGTGGAAAATCTGTCTTGCTCTTATCGAGGAGCGCTTGTGCTAAATCAATTGAATATGGCTGTTAAGGAGATGGAATTCGTTTGCATCCTTGGTCCCTCAGGCTGCGGGAAATCCACTCTGCTGAATATTCTCGCAGGAGTGCTTGCGCCGGATGGAGGCTCTGTTTATGTTGATGATGCGGAGATAAACGGATTATCATCCCACTTTGCATATATGCCCCAGCAGGATTTGCTGATGCCCTGGAAAACTATTTTAGAAAATGTAGCTTTATATGGTACTATCCATCATCAGAAAAAAAAGATGAAGGCGCAGGCGATAGCAAATTTTCCGAAATTTGGTTTGAGTGGTTATGAAAACCGATACCCCAGAGAATTGTCAGGAGGAATGCGTCAGCGTGCAGCATTTCTCCGAACCGCTCTTTGCGGCGCTGATATTATGTTATTGGATGAACCTTTTGGAGCATTAGATGTCATTACAAGGGGTGTCATGCAGGACTGGCTTCAGGACATTCGTTCAGATCTCAACCGAACGATGATTTTAGTGACCCACGATGTTGACGAAGCTATTTATCTGTCAGATCGCATCCTTATATTGGCCGGCCAACCGGCAAGCTTTAAAAAAGAGATTATAATAGAGGCAACTGATCGCAACAGAGAATGGTTGTTCAGCCAGACGGACCTTCATAGAGAGATTTATTATTACTTGAAAAAATTTCAATAAGGGAGTCGTTTAATTGTTAATAGATGCTCATTTGCATATTACACAAAGAGATGTGGAAGACGGCATACTCAATATTATGGATGAAATGGACTATTACGGATTGACTGCCGGTACGAATCCGCCCGATTGCGCATGGATAGCCTCGCTGGCGCAGCGGCAGAAACACATTATACCGACATTCGGTCTTCATCCATGGTATGCAGATCAGTATGAACTGAAGGATATGATGATTTATCTGCAAAGCTGCAGTATCATCGGTGAGATTGGGATGGACAGTGTCTGGTGTTATACCGATCTTGATACGCAGCGAAAGGTTTTCCTTGCACAAATGGATATCGCACAGGAGCGTGGTTGTCCTGTTATTCTGCACACAAAGGGACAAGAGAAGGAAATCGGAGAGATTATATCAGATTATTCCATACCGATTATCATACACTGGTATTCATCACAAAAGTATTTAGATTTATATTTAAAACGTGACTGCTATTTCACTGTAGGACCTGATGTGTTGAAAAATAAAGCAGTTCAGCATGTGGTAAAGGATGTAGCACTTAACAGATTGTTCGTTGAAACAGACGGAACCAATGCCATAGAATGGGCTATTGGCAGAGCTGTGAGTCCAAGGAAATTGCCTGAAATATTGTTAAGAAGCATCGACTGTATTTCTAATTTGAAAGGAATCGATGCAGATATCGTACAGAAAGAGATCAGAAAAAACATCAAAGTATTTGATCTTTTTAATCCTTGAAAAACTCTTTGAATTTATCGCCGAACAAGTCACCCAAGGTTGTTCTCTGCTCCTTTTGTTCCAGATCAATTTCTTCAGATACCTGACCCTCCGCATCTTTCATACTTAAGCTGAGCTTTCTGTTTTTCTCATCAATACCTAATATAACCACTTGAACCCTGTCTCCAACTGATAATTTATCAGATGGTTTTTGTATCCTTTCCGTTGAAATTTCTGACAGATGAACCAGCCCCTCGATACCCGCTTCAATGCTTACAAACGCACCGAAGTTAAGGAGTTTTACAACAGTACCTTCCACCAAATCATCGACTTTGTAAAAATCAGCGGCTCCATTCCATGGATCTTCTTCTACTTTTTTCAGTACCAGGCCAATTTTTTCTTTCTTTTTATCAATATTTGCAACATAAACGGTGACCTGATCCCCTTCAGAAACGACTTCCGCCGGGTCGCTGACACGGTGCCAAGCCAGATCATCTATATATATGAGCCCTTCTACTCCTCCAAGATCAACAAACACGCCAAATTTCATCAGCTTAGTTACAACACCTTGGCGCATCTCGCCTTCTTGAAGCTGCTCCATTATCTCTTTCTTTTTTTCTTTTCTTTCCGCAATTTCAACAGCCTTCCTGGAAAGGACCACCCGCTTGTTTTCTCTGTCAAAATCTTCAACTGCAACCTCCAGGTTCCTTCCCGCATAAGAGCCCATATCCTTTACATATCGATAAGATAATAGGGAACCCGGTATAAAGCATCTGACATTTCGGTAAACCGCAGACACCCCTCCCTTTATCGCTGATGTCACTTCAACATGAAGCTTCTTATTTTGCTCGTAAGCTTCTTCCAACTCATCCCATCCTACTATTTCTTCGGCTCGTTTATGAGACAATACTACATTTCCATCACCATCATTAGTATTCAGGACCAGAACTGAAAGCTCATCGCCTTCCTTATATTCATGACCCTCCGCCATTTCTTCTTTTGTAATAATACCGTCTGATGTATAGCCTATGTTCACAAGGATCTCTTCATCGCCGACCCTTATTACCGTTCCTTTCAGCACATCATCTTTATAGATTCGTTTCATGGAATTCTCTATTTCTTCCATAAAATCCATCATTGTATTTTGTTCAGCCATATTTTCCGTTCCTTTTCACTATTTTAATAAGCTTCTTTTTTACTCAAAATTCATTGTTCTTTTTTATATAAATCCTTAATGCTTTGATAATATAAACTAAGGCAACAATTACCAGTACATATATTGCAATTAACGAGATATATGAAATAAAAGGGAAAAACGAAAACGCAGTCATGTTACTATCCATGTGTTACTCCTTTCTGCCAGCAAAGCCGAATTGTGTCAGGAATATATCTTTGCCTCTTCATGACCATTAACAACCCTCAATACTCCCTGCGCAAGAGCTATCATCTCCTGCTCCCCCGGGAAAACCATTACTTTAGCGATGAAGTCAACCCTTTCTTTGATCCAACCTACGAACGTTTTATCATAAGCAAGTCCGCCAGTCAAAATAATAGCGTCAACATCTCCCTTTAATACCGCAGAGCACGATCCTATTTCCTTCGCGATCTGATATGCCATACCTTCAAAGATATGACGCGCCTTTTCATCTCCTGCTTTTATTCTATTCGCTACTTCACGACCGTCATTCGTTCCAAGGTACGCAACCAGTCCGCCGCTGCCAACGATTTTTTTCCTGACTTCCTGCTCGGTGAATTGTCCGGAGAAGCACATATCAATCAAAGCGCCTGTCGGCAAGCTCCCTGCTCTTTCTGGTGTATATGGTCCATCACCGTCAAGGCTATTATTTACATCAACTATTTTGCCTTTTTTGTGTGCTCCTACAGATATTCCTCCGCCCATATGCGCCACAATGAAATTAAGCTGTTCGTAGGTGCTGCCCAGTTCTTTGGCTGCTATTCGCGCAGTTGCCTTTTGATTAAGCGGGTGATCCTTTGATTTTCTATTTATACCGGGAAGACCGGATAGCCTGGCAAGCGCTTCAAGCTCGTCAACTATAACGGGGTCAACAACATACGATTTAATATTCAGAGGACTTGCAATAACATGTGCTACAATACCTCCAAGATTAGAGGCATGCTGGCCCATAACGCCAACCTTCAAATCCTCAAGCATTAGATCATTTACAACATACGTGCCACCGACAACGGGTTTCATGTTTCCACCCCTGCCGGCGACAGCATCCAATGTCTTCAAGTCTATACCCTGTTCCTCCAGAGTCTTGGCAATCATATCTCTGCGAAATTCATACTGCCCATATATTGTCTTAAATCTCCCAATTTCTTCGTTAGAGTGTCTTATTACTTCAGTGAAAACTTCGTTCTCATCATCAAAAACTGATATTTTGGTTGACGTTGATCCCGTATTTATCGTGAGTATTCTGAACATTACATGCCTCCCGTTTTAACTGTTCTGCTGTCAATATGCCAAGAGCTATTGAATTGAGCTTGGAGGTTTCGGAGCTTGCTCTTGAAGTGAGTATTATTGGAACCTTTGCACCCATTATTATCCCGGCTTTTTCGGCTCTGCCAAAGTATTCCATGGATTTGTTCAATATGTTACCTGCTTCAATGTCAGGTGTTATAAGCACTTCTGCACGTCCTGCAACCGGATGAATAATGCCTTTATGTGTGGCTGCTTTGAGAGAAATAGCGTTGTCCAGAGCCAGCGGACCTTTTACAATACAGCCTGTTATTTCTCCGCGTTCATTCATTTTTGTCAGTTCGGCTGCTTCAATAGTTGCAGGCATTTTATCGTTGATCTTTTCTATCGCACATAATACAGCAACCTTGGGATTTGGATTGCCAAGCGCATGTGCAACACAGATCGTGTTGTTTATTATGTCCACCTTTTCCTGTAGGGTCGGAGCAATCGTCATCGCAGAATCACTTATAACAAAAAGTCTGTCATCGTGTGCAACTTTTAGTACTCCAACATGATTAAGCAGTCTTCCTGTTCTAAGACCAACATCTTTGTTCAGTACAGCTTTAAGCATAAAAAATGTATCAACAAACCCCTTCATGGCCAAAGAGGCAATTCCCTTTTTGACAAGCGCAACAGCTTTTAGACACGCCTTTTCTTTGTCCACAATATCAACAATTTCAAAATTGCTGACATCCATGCCAATCTCCTTTGCCATGGGTTCGATTTCAGCCTTGTTACCTACAAGTATTGCTTTTGCTATCCCGTGCTTATATGCATCATTTACTGCACTCAGGAGTTTTTTTTCCTGTGCAACTGCCAGTGTTATTGTAGCAGGCTTATTTTGCTTCACCTTAATTAAAAGCTCTTCAAAGGTTTTAATCATATTAATACCATATCTTATCCATAATTGATATAGGGATTATTACTGCTATAATACCCTCTATTACTGTTTAATACCAATTCCTTTATCGTTTTATTCCTGGTCGATCCTTCTTAAATACCAGGCTGAGTATATTAATTTCCATTATATTTCATTATTGACATACGTCAACAATGTTTCACTGGAGCTTGACACTTATCATTTCATTTTAATCAGGATCAGATGGGTTCTTCATCTGCTTACATTTTACAACCCTGATTATAAAGGAAAACAACTCATACCCAAAAACTATGCTCCCGATAATCACAGGGATTTGGCTGTGAATTAGTATCCACGGAGTATAGTATTGTATTTCTTGATACCCCATGATGAAGCAAATGAGGCAGGGCATTGACAGTATGGTTGCTAAATAAAAAGCAGGAATACCGATCATTGCCAATTCTAAAAAGGCCAGTTTTATGGTGAATTGGTATCGGCTGCTTACAAATACCAGCCAGCCAATAATCCCGCCCAATATTATCAATAATACCGCCTGCAGCCATAAGGAAGAAGTGAAGTCCCACGTTTTATTTGTGTATTCTCTCATCCTGATGCCTATTAAGGAATATACATATATATATGCAATAAATACAATATCCCATCCTATATAAAAAATAATCCGTTTTTTCATAATCGATTCTAACCCCTTTTTCTATTATTTAAAACCACGACCTATTTCTTTTGAAAAACGTTTCTTTTGATTAATATGATTGAGAATACGATTAGTAATATAAACCCAAATAAAGACAATATATTAGTAAGTATATTCATAATTTGAAATAAAATTGCCCCGCTGATTCCATAAAGGTTTTCAAAAATACCGAAACGGGAGCTTTCCAATATGGGGTTATTTAATAAAGCAAGTATAGCACTCCCGAAAAGGCAATAAAGTAATTTTGTATTTTCGTTCATTATGACCACTCCTATCGATTCAGTTGGCCGATGCAGACCGTTCCCGTGGTGAGGTTGTAGAAACAGATCCGGTCCCCGAAGATGGAAATATTACGGCAGAAAGCCTTATCCCGAGTCTTGAAGGCTACGTTCCCGTTTCTGTCAAACACCATGATCCTGAATTTTGCCGTACCTTCCTCCGCGAAGGTGCAGACAAGATATTCCCCGCTGTCGCCCCTGAGGGCCATGCTGTCAAGGACCGCACCCTCGTTCAGACTCTTCCCGTTGATGTCGTAAAGGCCATGGTCGAATTTCTTCTGCCAGTAAATCTTTCCATTCAATACAATGAAATTTCTGATTTCCTCCGGTTCCAGGGCAAGGGCGTTCTGAGCTTTTTCGGATTCTGGGGCGAGCACCTGCCCAAGCTTCTCCTCCTTCCCGTCTTTCAGCGGCTGACGGTAGAAAGTTCCGTTGCTGTGGCAGTAAAGGAAATCTCCTTCCGCCATAAATTCCTTTACTGCTCTTTCGTTGACCCTGACTGTTTCGCCGGTATTGATATCGATCCGGTAGATTCCCGGAAGCGCGTTTTCTTCTTTGTAGCTCTTAAAGTCCGTAGCCAGAATATAAAGAAAATCATCGGACAGATAAACATCCTCCGGTCCGAATCCGCCGCTGGCGGTTCCGTCTGAGATATAATCCCAGGTGTAGATATAATCAGGGCTTCCAAGCTTTTCAAATTCACCGTTTCCCGTTTTCATTGCAAGATTGCCGGAATACGGCATCAGGTCGGTCCAACGGCTGAAGGTTTTGTCGCCCAGGATTTTGACCTGGTGATAGCTGCTCTGCAGCTCCTCTGCGGTTCCGTCGTCGTCCAGACGGATCAGGAAATCAGCCCCCATGACAGCGCCGCCCTGATGGTATTTCAGATATACTGTGCCGTTTTCTACAAACAGGCGGCTGTCATAAACATATTGCCGCCCATCGCCGTAAGTCCAGACGGGAAGCTGATAAACCGTCTTCATGATGGAAGGATCGGCCAGCTGCGCCTGAATGATCTGACCGTTGCCGTCTTCGTAATAAATGTACTGATCCGTTACCGTGACGTTGCCGGGAACGTATTCCTTCCTCGCAACGGAGGTTGCCGGCGCTTTCTGCTCCAGTATCAGCCCTCCGTTATAGATCGAGACAGAGCCGTCTGCTCCGTAATGCAGATACATTGGAATGCAGTCTGCTGTGCCGAACCACATGCCGACTGCTCCAATTGACCGTTTAAATTCGCTGTAAAGCGGATGGCTTTCAAAATCAGAATATCCGGCGTTCCGCTCCTTGACCTTCAGGTTTGCGATCCTGGCGCCTTCGGAACTTGACAGGCAATTCTTCCCGTCAAAGGGCTTTGACATGGCCATTGAGATAACCGCCTTTACCGAAGTACTGCTGAAATCTGTAGATGCGGAGGCCTTTCTTACAACCTCCCTGCCGTCCATCTCGATAACCAGATCCACCTGCTGATCAGACATTTCTTCCCTAAAAAACTCCAGATGGTGCGAGGAACCCTGTTCCAGAATGATATTCTCTCCCCAGCGCCATTCCTTGCCCTGACGCAGAAATACCGTCCAACGGTTATAGGCGGGGTGGTCCGGGTCCTCGATAAACTGGAAACCGCCTTCCGCGTTTCCGGCGTCGCCTGCCCAGTCAAACCCGAAATAGACGTAGGGACAATCCCCCTTTTCGGCAAGGGTCACCGTCGGAAGGGTCACATCCGCCTGTATACCGGTGAAGCCGCTGAATTCCAGCTGCTTCCTTGAAAATACCCCCGTCGTCCCTCCATTGATATTGTCCGGTGAAAGCGCGATCTTTTCCGGGGACGCCGCATATACGATACCAGCCTCCCCGTCCCAGTCCACCTGATAGCCGTATGCTTCCAAAACAGATTTCAGCGGCAGATAGGTCCTGCCGTTTCTTATCAAAGCGGCGGTATCCGTTAAAACAACCTTTTGATTGACATAAATCTCATTCTTGCCGACAGGTATCTCGACCTGCATATTATCCTTGTAGGAGAACACCGTCTTTGTCTGGTTGTCCCAAGCCACATAGCAGCCGATGGAGGTCAGGCAGGCGTTGACAGGCATCATCGTCCGGCCTGTTTCCGAAATATACGGAAACCCTGTGGCTTCATTGAATACCACCGGTTTTCTATCCACCTCAAACCCTGGCGGACCATTGTAAGCCTTAACTTCCCCTGTTAAGGCAAAAAAAGAATTCCTGCCGCCGCAATCATAAATATCTTTTTCATTATCATCCCGCTCACCCTTGTCAAACCCTTGTCACATTATACTTTTGGTTCAGAGTATTCCTCAGTCAGATACTCCACATTTGCGTCATCCTTCAGACCCTGAATCTGCTTTTGCGCTTCCTCACTTACCAATGTTGATTTTATGGATTCTTTTACATCTTCATAGATTCTGTATCCTTCGTTTTTATCTGAAACCATGATGATGTGATAGCCAAATTCGGTTTTTACCACATCGCTTATTTCACCGGGCTGAAGAGCAAACGCGGCATCTTCAAATTCCTTTATCATTCTGCCCTTGCCAAACGTGCCCAGACTGCCGCCCGTATCCTTTGTATCGTCCGTGCCATACTGTGCCGCAAGATCTTCAAATTTTTCCCCGGCCTCCAGCTTCTGCAGAATCTCTTTTGCCAAATCTTCTTCATCTACTAATATGTGACTTGCTGTTATTTCATCTATTTTAAAGCTTTCCTTATTTGATTCGTAATATGCTTTTGAAGCCTCTTCTAAAGCCGGCATTTTCGATTCAATTTCTTCAAAATATGCTAATGTATAATATTGGTTACGGAAGAATTCAGTCAATATATCATCAGTGATATCTTTTTCTTTCAAAAATTCTTTGACTCCGTCCATTTTTTTTGCTTCATCTATAAAAGTATTTGTATCTTCTTCTATTGTCTCCGGCAAAACCTCGGCGTCTTTACCGTTATAATACTTTTTTATTATTTCAATCGAAATCATATCATCAAGCATTTGGGATTTGATTACTTTCATGCCTTCATCCGTAATCTGTGTCAAATCGATGCCCTGTATAAATGCCGACCACTCCACATATTTTGCAAGCTCCTTTTCAGTGATGGTTTTTTCTCCAACATTTACAAGTCCCGAATCTCTACTGCATGCCGTTAAGCTTATGACCAATACGATCATCAGCATTACTGCTATAAACTTTTTCATTCGTTTCCTCTCCTTATAACCTGGTTTTAGCGAGCCCGACCGGTATCCTGTCTATATTCACCAATTACATAAAGCCTGCGCAAACCTATTAGTGATTTGATGTGTATTTGATTGCCCCAATTATATCATAAATTTTTTTAAGAATATGACAATTTGATTAAGTTTGTGTTTTTTAGAGAAGCTGTACTTAATAAATGGCTTTACTCCTGCATGGATCAGAATGCCAATTCCGTATTTCTCTGACAGGTCGGCTATACGTTTTGGTGTCAGCTTGCTTTTTTCAAAAAATTCAAAGACTACCCTTTTGGACTCTTCGTGTATCCGCACTATTCCTATAACTTCGGCCATAGCTCTTATATGGGATACATCCAACAAATTCAATGTCTCCTGTGGAATTTCTCCAAATCTGTCGATCAGCTCGTCGATGATTTCCTCCTTATCGGCGCTGTCCCTTATGGCCGCAATTTTCTTATACATCTGAATCTTCAGTAATTCATCGGATATATAGGCAGCAGGGATGTACGCCGGGACATCTAATTCAATGGATGTTTCCTCCCTGTCGGGATTGACTATTTCTCCCCCAAGTGCTCTTACCGCATCATCCACAAGCTTACAATAAAGCTCGTATCCTATGTTTATCATATGTCCATGTTGCTCAGTTCCCAATAGATTTCCGGCGCCGCGTATTTCCAGATCCCTCATAGCGATGTGGAATCCCGCGCCGAATTCAGTAAATTCCTTTATCGCTCTCAGCCTTTTTTCCGCCAGTTCGCTAAGCACCTTATCCTTTTGGTAAATAAGGTAAGCATATGCCATTCTGGTTGAGCGTCCCACCCTGCCCCTAAGCTGATATAGCTGAGAAAGCCCGAAGCAGTCTGCATCCAGTATAATAATGGTATTGACATTTGGGATATCAATGCCGGATTCTATTATCGTCGTTGAAACCAGTATGTTGGTTTCATGATCCACGAAATCAATCATTACATCCTCAAGCATCTTTTCGTTCATTTGACCATGAGCGACCGCAACCTTTGCCTCCGGTACAAGCTGAGCTATCTGTGCAGAAATTTTATAAATCCCTCTGACTCGATTGTACACAACGTAAACCTGACCGTCTCTGTCCAGCTCTCTTTGTATTACATCCCGTATTAATTCGTCATCCTGCTCTAAAACGTAAGTCTGAACCGGATATCTCTCTTCAGGAGGCTCCTCAATCAAACTCATATCCTTGATCCCAATGAGAGACATATGCAGTGTTCTTGGGATAGGGGTGGCGGATAAAGTCAGTACATCCACTTCCTTCTTTAACTTTTTGATGGCTTCCTTATGCTGTACTCCAAACCGTTGCTCCTCATCTATCACCATAAGGCCCAAGTCTTTAAATTTTACATCCTTTGACAGCATTCTATGCGTCCCGATAAGCACATCGATATTTCCTTTTTTAACCGCCTCTATAATTGCATCTTGTTGTTTTTCATTTCTAAATCTGCTCAGCATTTCAACCTTGAAAGGAAACTTCTCAATTCGATCTTTTAAAGTGTAATAATGCTGATTTGCAAGTATTGTGGTAGGAACCAAAACTGCAGCTTGTTTTCCATCTGCGATGCATTTAAACAGCGCTCGCGCGGCAACCTCTGTTTTTCCGTACCCTACATCGCCGCAAAGCAGCCGTTCCATGGGTACCGGTCTCTCCATGTCTGATTTTATTTCCTTGATACACCTAAGCTGGTCATACGTCTCCTCATATGGAAACATATCCTCAAATTCGCCTTGCCAAATAGTATCTGGTCCAAATGAATGCCCGCCTCTTTTCGTCCGCTCAGCGGAAATCTCCAAAAACTCCTTTGCCATGTTGGCAATGGCTGCCTTAGCTTTAGATTTGACCTTTTTCCATTCCCCGCCGGAAAGCTTATTGACCTTTGGCGTCATCCCATTGTCACTCACATATTTCTGGATAATATCCATCTGTTCCACAGGAACGTAAAGTACGTCTTCACCGGCGTATTTTATTTTCAAATAATCTTTTTGTACCTTTTGTATAACAAGCTGCTCTATACCGATAAATTTTCCGATTCCATGATTTTCATGAACAACGTAATCTCCTTTGTGGATATCAGTAAAGGTCTTTATTGGCTTTCCTTTTTTTTCACTTATCCTTTGTTTTCTATGTTTTTGCGTAGTAAATATGTCTCCATCCCAAAGATAGAGCAGCTTTTCCTCAGGATATTCCACCCCTGATGTCAGACTGCCTTTTGAAAGCTTGATTCTGTCTCCAAGGTTAATATTCCGGACAAAGTGTTTCAGGTTTTCAATTCTTTCATCTGTAGAGCATACAATCGTTATATCGTAAGCTCGTTTTAAATAGCCTTTTAATTCAGTTTCCAAAAAATCCATTTTGCCATTGAACACAGGCGCCTGCTTTGAAGAGACGTTAATATTGATGTCCAACCGATTCAAGCCCTTTAATTGTTTTTGAAAGGGTGTGAACAAAAAGATCGGGTTTTGATTATATAAATCTTCTAAATCCGCTTTAGATGGAAATGCTTTATGATCTTCGGGAACTGCTTCACCTCTCTTAAGGATGACCTTGAAGTCTTCTTTATCTTCCTTCTCCCTTAATTCCAAAACCATTCTTATTCGATCCGGATCATCAAGCATGATAATGCCTTCAGGATCCATATAATCCCACAGGTATTCAATTTCGTCATAAAAAAAATGTATATAGTTTTCTAAAAGCTGAATGTTCGTTGTATTTTCAATAAACCCCAGCAGCTGTTTTTTCCTTTTAAGCAGTGTTTCCCGCTGCGGATTAACAAGTTTTTTTGCATGACTGTCATATGCTTTTTCAAGCTTCTCCGAAGCATGCCTGAATAAATCATCTCCCTGTACCATCTGCGCAGCCGGATAGATATCTATGGTTTTTAGGTTGTCAATTGAGCGCTGCGTCAAGGGGTTAAGAGTTCGGATAGAATCTACTTCTGTGCCAAAAAATTCGATACGGTATGGATATTCCGAATCCGCGGGAAAAACATCCACTATGCCGCCCCTTATGCTGTACTGTCCTTTGGATTCAACGAATGCTACCCGTTCATATCCCATAAAAGTGAATTTTCTTTTGATTTCATCATAATCCGCCTCATCACCCAAAGCGAAGCGGGCAGTATTTCCCTTGAAGATTCTGTGAGGCGCCAGTTTCTTGACCGCACCTAGAATCGTAGTTATAACGATGCAGCTTTCCCCTGTCAAAAGTGCTCTAAGCGCCAACAGCCTTTCCTCTAAAATACCGTGGCTCTTCGCTTCATATTTTAAGAAAATCTGCTCCTCCTCGGGGATAACAAAAATTTTATTATCAACAAAAAAAGACAGGTCCTCAGCCAATCTTTTCGCTTTTGAATAAGACGAGGTAATGATAATACATTGTCCTCCTCTTTCGTTGATAATCAACGATGCAATAGGCATAGCCCGTCCTTCTGAAATTCCTGTTATATTAACCTTGCCCTCGGTCAACCTTGCCAGAGCTTTTATTTCATTAAACTTTCCGCCTCTGACCTTGTCACTCATCTTCCTTTGCTTCCCCTTCAGCAGATGTCTTATAACGGCATTCGTAGATTTCCACTACCATATGTGCGTTTCAACGAGGCGAAGGACATGCCGGCCTCGTTATATTGTATTCGTTCATTGCGGCTTCTATTCCTTTTTCGAGCAGGCACTCTACTGCCAAGACTGCCCTTTTCACTGCATTTTGCATCAGGCTTCTTTCATCTTTTCTAAAGCCTCCCAGGACATAGTCTGCCAGGGACATCTTTCGTTCTCCGCCTATTCCGATCCTGATTCTTGGAAATTCATCAGCTTGTAAATCATAAATGATCGACCGCATTCCGTTATGGGTGCCTGCACTGCCTTTTTTCCGTATCCGCAGGCTCCCCATGGGAATATCCACGTCGTCGTAAATTACCACCAGCTTATCCAGGTCCGCCTTGTAATACTCCATTGCTTCCCTTATGCTGTTTCCGGAAAGGTTCATATAGGTCTGAGGTTTTACCAGTAACAGCTTCTGGCCGGAGATGATTCCTTCCCCGACCAGAGCCTTATGCTTTATTTTATTTATTTTGATATTATGCTTTTCCGCTAAGAGGTCTAACGTAATAAAACCAACATTATGCTTCGTATTTTCATACTTCTTTCCCGGATTTCCCAGACCTGCAATAATATACATACTGACTCCTCATAGTATGCCAATCAATTTGCAAAGCAAATTGATCGGCATACTCATACAAATCTAGTCAAACAGCCTGCTGATTGAATCGTTTGTGAAGATACGAATCATGGCCTCCGCGAATAGAGGCGCTACGGACAGCAGCTTGATCTTATCGATTCTCTTTTCTTCAGGTATCGGAATTGTGTTAAGTAAAACCATCTCTTTGATATCGGATTCTTGTATCCTCTCGATAGCCGGAAATGACAGGACAGGATGGGTTGCACAGGCATAAACCTCCTTTGCGCCCAAGCCTTTCATCGCGTTTGCCGCGTTTGTTATGGTTCCGGCGGTATCGATCATATCGTCAACCAGGATCACATTCTTACCTTCTATATCACCAATCACGTTCATGATTTCAGAAACATTAGCCTTTGGCCTTCTCTTATCCACAATGGCGATCGGGGCATCCAGCGGATAAGCCATATTTCTTGCTCTTGTTACACTTCCGTGGTCAGGAGAAACGATAACCAGATCATCCAGCCTCATCTCCCTGAAGTACTTGACCAAAATCGGAATCCCAAGAAGATGATCCACAGGAATATCGAAATATCCCTGGATCTGAGCGGCATGCAGGTCCATTGTCACGATTCTGTCTGCTCCCGCCCTGCTAAGAATGTCCGCTACGAGCTTTGCCGTAATCGGATCTCGTGCTTTTGCTTTCCTGTCTTGTCTTGCATATCCGTAATATGGGATAACTGCGTTGATTCTGCCGGCAGAAGCTCTTTTCATAGCATCAATCATGATTAAAAGCTCCATTAGGCTATCGTTTACTGGATTACAGGTCGATTGAACTATGTAGGTATCGATACCTCTCACCGTTTCCCAAAGGCTAACGGATATTTCTCCATCACGGAATTTACTGACAGATGCATTTCCCAATGGCTTTCCCATTATAGACGCGATTTCTTCAGCTAATTCGTGATTGGAGTTTCCCGTAAAAATTTTAAAGTCTGTGAAGACCCCGTTCTTCATTACTACACCTCTTTCTTGATAATTATGTGCCCTGATTATTTCTTTTTATTTAGTAAACCCCTTTTAGCTGTCCATCCTTCAATTCTCTTTTCCCTGACTCGTCCAATACAAAGAGCACCCTTTGGCACGTCGCTGGTCACTGTAGTTCCTGCGGCTATGTAAGCTCCCTCTTCTATTGTCACAGGAGAGATGACATTTACGTTACAACCCAAAAATGCGTTGTCCTTTACAATTGACCTATGCTTGTTCTTACCGTCATAATTTACAAATACGACTCCGCAGCCCAGATTAACGTTCTCGCCGACATCGGAATCGCCGATATATGTCAGATGGGATGCTTTTGAACCGTTGCTCATGGAAGAATTCTTAATCTCCACAAAATCCCCTAGCTTTACATGATCTCCCAAGGCGCTGTTTGGCCTCATATAAGCAAACGGACCTATTGTGGTATTGTTACCCACTTTGCTTTCCAGTATAACCGAGCTCTGAATCTCCGTTTCATTTCCGATTTCAGAATCAACGATTCTGGAATTCTGACCGATAAGGCAGTTTTCGCCTATCTTTGTATTCCCTTCAAGTATCGCTCCGGGGTATATGGTCGTTCCTTTCCCGATAATAACACTTTCATCTATATAGGCTGCTTTTAGATCTATGAATCTTACTCCAGCTGCCAAATGCTTAAGATTGATTTCATATCTTTTTCTTTCATACTCTTCATATTCTGTGAGTTCTTTCATTATTGTTCTCACTCCTTTTTACGATTTCAGTTTTTAATCATATACAATGTTAAATGTTAAGTAAATTAATTATAACATTTTTATATATTTTAAAAAAGTATTAAAACCAATCCAAGGCATCACAAATAGAAAACAGGCATTTACTGCCCATCTTTCTCCAGAATTATTTCTGCAACCTTATAAATATCACCTGCGCCCATTGTGATAATAAGATCCCCGCTCTGCGCGTTATTTAAAACAAAGCTGGCAATTTCCTCAAAGTCTGCAAAATAATAAACATCCTTAGTCGGATTAACCCTCTTGATCTCATTTACCAGTTCCTTGGAGCTGATCCTGTAAATATTCTTTTCCCGTGCGGCATAGATTTCCGACATGACAATTTTATCTGCCATATCGAATGATTCGGCAAATTCATCGAACAGCGCCAGTGTTCGGGTATAAGTATGCGGCTGAAAAAGACACCAGAGATCATTATGCGGTATGTTCTGAGCCGCTTTAAGTGTTGCTTTTATTTCCGTCGGATGATGAGCGTAATCATCCACGATTTTAATATTATTCCGCGTGACACCAATCACATCAAACCGCCTCTGAGTTCCCTTAAATGCATTCAAGGTTGATATAATAGAGTCAACAGTTATGCCCAAGCCATGGCAACATGCAAAGGCAGCAAGGGCATTGGCGATATTATGCTCTCCCGGTATGGAAAGTTGTACGGTACAAAGAATAGTTCCGTTATTACGGATTTTAAAGGATGGCATACCAAAAGAATTAAACTCTATATCCGATGCATGGTAGTCGCATCGCTCGTTAAAACCAAATGTGACAACATTGCTTCGCAGTTCCTTAAGAATACTCTTAACAAAAGGATTTGAATCAAAAGCGATAACGGTGCCCTCTTCAGGCACCAAATTTACAAACTTATCAAAGGAGCTTGCGATATGTTCTATATCCTTAAAATAATCAAGATGGTCTGAATCAATATTCAAAATAATCACTATCTTGGGATTGAGTTCCAGGAAGCTGTCCATGTATTCACAAGCTTCCGTAACAAAATATTCACTATTTCCGATCTTTACATTTCCGTTAATCTCCTGCAGATGTCCTCCGATCATCAGTGTAGGGTTCTTGGCGGCATTCTCAAGAATCAAGGAAACCATTGAAGTAGTCGTAGTCTTTCCATGCGTCCCTGCTATAGCAATGCTGTTTTCATATTCCTTCATCAGAATGCCGAGCACTTCAGCCCTTGATAATGCAGGGATTCTGTTTTTCTGTGCAGAAACTCTCTCAGGATTATCGGGAGAAACAGCAGAAGAATAGACAACCAGATCCGCGCCTTCTATATTTTTTTCCCTATGACCAAAATAAATAACTGCCCCCCGTTTAATTAATTTTTCTGTTATATCACTTTCCTTCATGTCCGATCCGGACACCAGGTATCCTCTTGAAATAAATATTTCTGCAATGGCACTCAGACCGATTCCGCCTATGCCAATGCAGTGAATATGCTTGATTTTTTTTAGGTTAAGCATAAGAATCCTCCGTAATTTCATAATGCATACATACAAGCGATTATACCACAAATCGCAAGAAAAAATGCGTCATATTTGACAATTTAATAAAAAACGAATAGAATCAGCTCATATTAGATTTCTGTGTAATTGGAGGATTTTACCGATGAAACGAACAGAGCGAATAGGCGCCATAATCAGAATCCTTTCTGTAAACCCCAACAAGCTGTATCCCCTAAGCTATTTCTGTGATTTGTTTCAGGCTGCAAAGTCAAGTGTCAGCGAAGATATACAAGCCGCAAAACAAATCCTCGAACGCATAGATAACGGACAGATTGAAACGACAGCCGGAGCAGGCGGCGGAGTAAAGCTCATCCCCTATATATCTGACAAGGATGCGGCAGCCTTGTTAAATCAGATCTGTGAAAAGCTGAGGGATAATAACCGTATTCTCGGCAGTGGATTTTTGTATACTTCAGATATTATGTTCGATTCCAATATTATTAAGCGCGCAGGAGAAATCTTTGCGCGAAGGTTTATGGACCAAAACGCCGACTATGTTGTCACTATTGAAACCAAAGGCATACCTATTGCCCTTATGACTTCACACATGCTGAACCTTCCCCTGGTGGTGATACGCAGGGAAAGTAAGATCTCAGAAGGTTCCACCGTCAGCATAAATTATATATCAGGCACTTCAGAGCGAATCCAAAAGATGTCACTTTCTAAAAGGTCGGTTACCCCCCGCACAAAAGCTATTATTATTGATGACTTCATGCGAGCAGGCGGAAGCGTGAAAGGAATCATCGAAATACTGTCGGAATTTGAAATAGAAATTGTAGGCACAGGGGTTGTGATTGCATCGACGGAGCCGCAAAAAAAGAAGATTTCCGACTATTTTCCCCTTATTCACCTGGGTTCTGTGGATGAAAACAACAGAAAAGTTGATGTATCTCCGAATAGTCTGATTTTTTGCAAAAATAACTTGTAAGATTATGTTAGCCACTGTATAATGTGGGTATCAAAGTACATCTCATAGTGTTTTTGGGGTATTGATGGGCAGGAAAGGTGGTTTCATTAATGAGAATAACTGACGTAAGAGTTCGCAAAGTGAACGATGAGGGCAAAATGAAAGCTGTTGTCTCAGTAACTTTTGATGATGAGTTCGTGGTTCACGATATCAAAATCATAGAAGGACAAAACGGCTTATTCATTGCTATGCCTAGCCGAAAAATGGGCGAAGGTGATTTTAGAGACATTGCACATCCGCTTGTTTCTGAAACACGTAACAAGATCAAGGATGCCATTTTCGCAGAATATGAAAAAGCCCTGGAAGAAAAGGCAGAGGAAGCTGCTGTGGCCGCAATGGAATAATAGTATTTTATTCTCTGAAAACACCAATCTTACACAGACTGGTGTTTTTTCTGTATAAGCGTGCGGTTAATCGCTCCGTCACACAATCGATACCTTATGAAATACATTGCAGAAGATAAACATGATTTTCATATCCCCCTCATATACTGTAATAAAATAAGACAGGCTAATGGGGGATAAGAAATGAAACATAAAAGGAACATATTAAAATTGTCCATCATCATTTGCTTGATGGTGATTTTTTGTCTGATTATACTGCCTTTGACTATAGTGAGCTTATTCCATGATGAAGAAGAGCCGCTGCAGCCTCTGCCTAAAACTGGAACGATCGATATACCGGAATATATAAATGTTTATCGGCATTCAAGCGCTATTACCGAATCAGTCAAATTTGAGGACTATGTTGCAGGTGTTGTCGCAGGTGAAATGCCATCAAATTTTGAAATGGAGGCTTTAAAGGCTCAAGCGGTTGCCGCGCGAACTTATTCCTTGTCAAAAATCATTCGTTCCGGTGATGGAGGCAATCCTGATCATCCCTCTGCTCCTGTTTGCGATGACACACATTGTCAGGTGTATCGCGATCCTATAGAGTTAAGTAAAATCAAATCCAAAGAATGGATGGATACAGGATGGCCAAGAATAATATCAGCTGTGGATGCTACCAAAGGTCAGATAATGTATTACGGAGAAGAGCTTGTTGAACAGCCGCTGTTCCATTCGTCCAGCGGAGGAAAAACAGAGAATTCAGAAGATGTCTTTGTATCAGCAGTGCCCTATCTGCGAAGTGTTGACAGCGCATTTGAGTCCGCTGCTCCTTATTATGACGAACAAGTGAAAATACCTCTTTCTGAATTTAGTCGAAAAATAAAAAATACTCATTCCGATCTTGACACAAAGGCTGTAAATAAAAGCACAATTAAGGTGCTGGAACGCAGCTCCGGGGGAAGGGTGGCATCATTACAGGTGGGTAACTTGACTTTAAAGGGACGAGAAATACGAGAGATTTTTGGATTGCGCTCTGCCAATTTCACTGTATCAGTCCAAGGAAACACCGTACTGGTCACCACCGACGGTTATGGCCATGGAGTGGGAATGAGCCAGTGGGGCGCTAATGGAATGGCCCAGGCAGGCTATTCATATACTGATATTCTAAAACATTATTATACAGGAGTCGAAGTCTATTAAACGGATCAGTTTGAGTTGACACTAACTGACTTGCCTTTACGTTGTAAGGGTATCGCGCCATTGGCTATACATTGCCAAAAAACACGATAATGGATACCCGTTTGTTTTTTGGGTTAAAAATAACGAGCTGCAGTGAGGTAAGGCGAAAGTTACAATCACTTCTTGACAGGAAGACATTCCGCCTTCTATTCTTCAATTCTATTAATCCGTGCACCCAGTGCTCTAAATTTTCCGATGAAATTCGTATATCCTCTTTCAATATGATATATCTCTGAAATCTCAGTGGTTCCTTCAGCCACAAGCCCGGAAAGCACCAGCGCGGCACCGGCGCGCAGATCTGTGGAAATCACCTGTGCACCCTGCAATTTTTGATTCCCTTGAATAATAGCACTTCTTCCTTCAATTTTTATATTCGCTCCCATGCGGTTCAATTCTCCGATATGCATGTATCTATTCTCAAATACGGTCTCAATTACAACACTGGGTCCTGATACAGTTGTGAGAAATGCCATAAACTGTGATTGCATGTCAGTTGGGAATCCGGGGTATGGCAATGTTTTAATATCTGTTGAAATGAGCTCATTGATATCTCCATGCACCCTTAAACCCTCGTCACTGTCCTCTATTACCACACCGCATTCCTTAAGCTTTGCAATTATCGGCTTCACATGGTCAGGTACCACATTTTTTATAAGTATATCTCCTCTTGTGATCGCCGCTGCGACCATGAAGGTACCAGTTTCAATTCTATCTGGAATAACGGCATGTTTAGTGCCATTAAGTGCTTCAACTCCTTCGATTTTTATGGTATCCGTTCCCGCGCCCTTGATCCTGGCTCCCATCTTGTTTAAAAAGTTGGCCAAATCAACGATTTCAGGCTCCTCAGCAACGTTTTCAATTACGGTTATACCATCCGCCATCACAGCTGCCATCATAATATTTTCTGTTGCCCCGACGCTTGGAAAATCAAGATATACATTGGCGCCTACCAACTTGTCCGCTTTTGCCTCAACATAACCGTGTCCTTCTGTTATATCTGCACCCAGCGCCTGAAAACCTTTTAGGTGCAGATTAATTGGTCTGGCGCCTATGGCACATCCGCCGGGCAATGCAATTTTCGCTTGCCCTGTTCTGGAAAGAAGTGGTCCCATAACCAATATTGACGCTCTCATCTTTTTAACCAGTTCATATGGGGCTTCTTTTGCTATAATGCTGCTAGTCTCAATTTCAACCGTACCTTCCTCATAATTTACTTTGACCTGAGAGCCTATGCTCTCCAACAACCTGCACATCACATCTACGTCCCGCAGAACAGGAGCGTCCATGATCTGACATTTTTCATCCGTTAGAATGGAAGCCGCCATTATTGGCAATACTGCATTCTTTGATCCGCTGACTTCAATTTCTCCATGTAATGAGCTGCTTTTTTCAACTAAAAATTTTGCCACCGCTTTCCTCCAATATCTATTTTAATGTTAAAATATTACCTTTCATAAGTATACCTAGAAAGCTTTGCGTTTTCAATGAAAATTTTGACTCCGGTATTTACGGCTCTATAAGGTATACTATTAAAAAGAAAGAAGTCTTTGTTTTATGCTAAAGGGGGACAAAAAACATACTTTTGCAAGACTTCTTTCTCTCATATAAAAAGTATCCCCTGTTGCAAAGTCAAATATACATGCAGACGATCAGGGAGGCAAAAATTCCGACTATATATCCTATAATTCCGGCTGAAAATGCATGTCTTATATTTTTTACAGCAGTAACTCCAAAATATACAGCTAAAACATAAAAAATAGTTTCGCAGCTTCCGACCATAACCGATGCAGCACGCCCAACATAACTGTCAGGTCCATATTCAGTTACAATTTTTTCCACTAACGCAAGAGACCCGCTGCCGGAAACCGGTCTTAATAATATCATTGATATTAATTCTTTTGGTATCCTTAATAACTGAAAAACCGGTCCCAGTACACGTTCCAGGAACTCCATCGCACCGGAGCTTACAAGGGCCTCAATGCCTACGAAAATCGCTATTATAAACGGTAGGATATCTATTGCGGTTTTCAATCCATCTTTTGCTCCGTCTATAAACAAATCATAAATCGGAGCCTTTTTATAGATGCCAAAAAAAATAATCACCGTGATGATTCCTGGTATGAAAAACAGCGAGATTTGATTTAATACTGAAGCGATCATATGCGTTTCCTCTCATAAAGCTTGCAGACAAATATAGATGCTGCCATTGATATCAGACCGGCAACTATAGAAGGGATTATTATGCTTCCCGCACTTACTGAACCAGCTTCGCTTCGAATTTTTATTACCGTTATCGGTACAAGCTGAATCATTGACATGTTTACAGCAATAAACATACACATTTCATTGCTGGCTGATGTCCTCCTATTATTTTCTTCATCCAGCATCTCCATAGCTCTAAGAGAAAATACCGTAGCACTGTTACCTGCACCAAAGACATTTGCGGTAAAGCTCATCAGGATCATTGCGATCGTGTCCTTTTTCAGACCCTTAGGAAACAAGAAGTTGATAAGAGGTTTTGTTTTTACTGCCACTAAATCGATTAGACCTGTTTCTTTTGCTATATTCATGATTCCAGACCATACAGCCATTATTCCGGCAAGACCGATTACGAAATATACTCCATTTGTACAGCTCACCATCAGGCCGTCACTGAATTCATTGAGCCTTCCATTGATTACAGCAAAAACGATTCCAAAAACTAACATCCCGGCCCATATGTAATTCATCATTTTTAGCGCCTCCTCATTGTTGATTAGTAATATTAATATTAATATTCTAAAAATAAAAATAAATGTTGAATATAACCAATTAATGGGTAATAATATACGCAAGGAGGGATAAATGAATGGATATGACAATAAATCTAGGTGATGCAGGGTTAATTTTAATTGGACTTGCAGTTTTGGTATTGTTGATTTATCTTATCGCTGCTGTTAAAAATTTGATTCCTGTTTTCCGGAATTTGAACAAAATACTTGAAGATGCGAATGTTATATCCGGCATAGCGGCAGATAATGCAAAAGAATTGGATAAGATTGTCGGAGATGTCTCTTCGTCCGTTAGCGATATAGCAGGCAGTATAAAAGGAAATCAAAATGTTGTGGCAGCCATATTATCTTTGATAAAAGCACTTGGTTCCCTCAGCAGTCTCATGCAAAAGGAAAAAAAATAGCATTGACTTGTTTTTCTCAAAATGTTAAAATTATACATGGCAGATGACGTCAAATTTCTAAGAAAGGGGAATGACAATGAAAGCAACAGGTATTGTTAGAAAAGTGGACGAATTAGGGAGAATAGTTCTTCCAATAGAACTGAGAAGAACTTTAGATATTGAAATTAAGGATCCAATTGAAATCTATGTTGACGGTGATTATATATTATTGAAAAAATATGAACCTGCATGTATTTTCTGTGGAAACGCAAAAAGCGTAAAACGCATCCATGATAAGAATGTGTGCTCCGATTGCATAGCTGAAATGCAAAAGCTTTAAAAGATTCTGTTCGTAATATCCTGTATATCCTGTTTTCGTAATTAAAACCTGCCAATTCACGGCAGGTTTTAATTATCGATATTATTATTTTTCATATAGATTCATTATTTCAGAGGTGTAACTCCCATCCTCCTGATAAACATAAAGTGGTGCCAGAAATTTTAATTCCGGCATACCATACTTCACGCAATGAATCAGAAGTAAATTTGGCGCAGTATCACGATTTGGGCTTACCAGCCTAAGCTTCTTCGGTTCCAGATTGTACCGGCGACATAGAATGCTGATATCAACCAGACGGCTTGGCCGATGGATCATATAAAAATCTCCCCGCTCCTTCAGCAGAAAACTTGCAACGCTGATAAAGTCAGAAAGCTTCGCTGTTGTTTCGTGTCTTGCGATAGTTCTGGCTTCTTCTTTATTTTTTATTCCGCCACCATCCTTGATGTAAGGCGGATTTGTTATAACCGCGTCAAAGCTATGTTTGCCTGCCAGCTTCTTTTCCGCAAGCTCCTTTATGTCCCCATGGATCAGTATGACTCTATCCCCCAGATTATTTAGAGCAACATTACGCAATCCGCGCTCATAAGAATCCTTCTGTACCTCAACACCAACAATTTCAGCTGCCTCTGTTCTGTGACTCAAAATCAGGGGAATGACACCGGTTCCTGCCCCCAGATCTATTACCTTCCCGTATTTTATTACCTCCGCAAAGGTTGCCAGCAAAACCGCGTCAATCCCATAGCAAAAATTCCCAGGCTTTTGTATCAGCCTGAGGTCACCAAATCCGATGTTATCTATCCGTTCTCCGTCTCTTAACAGGGCTTCCATATCTAATTTATCTCCAGCTTATGTGGCGAATTGTGAGATAAGCTACTGACATTATAGGTTGGCTGCGTTTGTTTATTGGCTTAAAAGCAACGAGCCGAATCGTGATAATGTAAAATCTGTGAGTGTTTTCGATACATTACCCTACAATTATTATTCTTTCAGCAAATCCTTGATTTCATCCAGCAATGCCTCATCAATATCATCCAGAGTATCCTTGCTTTCCTTTGCATTAATCCTGGTGATCTGCTGTTTCTTATATGTATAAAAATCTGTACTAAGCTTTTCCGGTTTGTCCTGAGTTTTTTCTTCCAGAACAAGCCGAACCTTGATCTTATTCTCAAGTATATTGCTATCGTAAACGATACCCATTCCGTCTATGGTTTTTATACGTTCCCCGACATCGGGCATCCCTTTTCTCAGTTCATAATATATTTCGTTCTCATATTTCAGACAGCACATAAGCCTTCCGCATATCCCTGAAATTTTAGTGGGATTAAGTGAGAGGTTCTGGACCTTAGCCATCTTGATTGATACGGGTTCAAACTCGGGCAGCCAGGTATGGCAGCATAAACTCTTGCCGCAGTTACCGATTCCGCCGACCATTTTGGCCTCGTCTCTGACGCCAATTTGCCGAAGTTCTATTCTCATCTTGAAAACTGCTGCAAGATCCTTCACCAACTCTCTGAAATCGACCCTGCCGTCGGCAGTAAAATAGAATATTATTTTACTGTTGTCAAATGTATATTCTACATCGATCAGTTTCATTTCAAGATTGTGTTTGTTTACCTTTTCCTGGCAAAGCATAAGAGCTTTTTGCTTTTTCTTTACATTTTCTTGATGCTGTATTATATCATCTTCATTAGCGATCCTGACAATTCTCTTCAAGGGCGGTATGATCTCACTTTCCGAAACGTCTTTTATACCTGAAATCACTGTACCGAATTCAATTCCCCTTGCAGTTTCAACTATTACGTTGCTTCCATTTTCAACCTGCAATTCTGCAGGATCAAAGTAATATATCTTTCCGGCTTTCTTAAACCGTACACCGGCTACTGTTACCATTCATTATCCTCCTTTGGATATCAAGTCATGCTATAATCTTTAAAATCATATTTTTCATCGTATAATTAATATTTAAATTCCTGTTTAGATCATTTCTTGCTTCCTCTATCGCGACAACAGCCTTTTCTAAAGAACCGACTGAATACAGTCTGCGTCTTTTACGGATCTCTTCAAATCCTTCAGCATTGAAGAGCAAGCATCTTTCAATATCGTACTCGCTAATCACCAAATCTCTGTACAAGCTTTCAAAAGCATCCAGAAATCCGCGGGCAGCCGGCCTGTCGGGTGTGAACTCTACAAGTTTTTTGGATATTTTATAAAAAGCCGCACCTTCAATAAGCATATCGGATATTTGGATTGCTCCGTTCATAGTAGATTCACAATCCGGTACTTCAAAAGGATTTAACTTGTAAGTAGTACATCTTGAACGGATTGTCTCTGTTAAACTTTCCATATTTTCCGCCAAAAGAATCATCACTGTCCCCGGCGCCGGTTCCTCTAAGGTTTTCAGGAGTCTATTCTGAGCCCTGAGTGTCATGGTGTCAGCATCTTGCAGGATCACGACTGTTCTGTCGCCTGCATAGGGCTTATTCCGAATTCTGCTTTGAAGCTCTTCTATCGACTCATCCTTTATACTGTTTCCCTCGGCTTTGATATATATTATATCCTCATGATTCCCATGGCTGATTTTCCTGCAGGATGCGCAGCATTCGCAGCTGTCTCCTTCCGATATGTTTTCACAAAGAATAGCCTTCGCAAAGCTTTCAGCCAGACCGATTTTATCTATAGTGCAGTCACCCTCAAGCAGATACGCATGGGAAATATTCCGGCTTTTTATAACCCGGGACATTCGCTCCATAACATTTTTATTTCCCTTTATATCATTAAAAGACATTGTTCACCCATCTAATTTAATTTATCCATTAAACTCTCAATATGAAACTGAATTTCGTTGCTGATCTCATCAATACTCCTGCTTGCATCGATTCCGATTATACGTTCAGGAAATGTTTTTTCCAATTCTTCATATGCCCGGAAAACTTTCTTGTGGTAATCCAGTTTTTCCAGTTCCAGTCTATCCTGAGCTTCCGCTTTTATCCTGAGCTTGCCGATTTGCGGGTCTAGCTTCATCAGGAAAGTGATATCCGGAAAGCAACTGTTTACGGCATATTCGTTGATGACCCTGACACTGTCACCCAACCCCCTGCCAAAGCCCTGGTAAGCGATGCTCGAATCCATAAATCGGTCACAGATTACTGTTCTGCCTTCTTCAAGAGCAGGCTTGATTACCTGAGAAACATGCTGTGCACGCGCTGCCGCATATAGAAGCGCTTCTGTCATGTAGTCAATTTCGGTATTGTTTTTATCTAATATGATTTCACGGATTTTCTCTCCAATTTTCGTGCCTCCCGGCTCTCTGGTCAAAACAGCGTCATAACCTTTTTTAATAATAAAAGTCTTCAGCCTCTCTATTTGTGTGGTCTTACCCGATCCGTCAGGCCCTTCAAAAGTTATAAACAAGCCTCTTCCCATGTGAATGTTCTCCTGTTTCATTTTCTTACATAATCATCGTAGAGCTTTCCTACGCAAATAAATGTAATATATAGTAAAGGAATGCAAAGCAATATTACGAAGACAACCTTTAAAACAGACATTTTGTATCCTCCTTTTGCTTAGCTAAAGATGCGTTTAATTTTGATATTCTTATCGGATTCTATCCGCTGTTGACAAACCATTTTTACTGATTGATCTTTTCATCAGCATTTAATTATATCATAAAAATATATTGTATTCGATGGTTTTAATCTCTTTCTCTATTCAGCAATATGTATTTCTGTTTCATGCTCCTTCATATACGCGGTCATTTCTTTAGGAGGTACGGCATCGGTTATTAGAGCTGTCAGCTTGTCCAACGTACAGTAGGTCATAATCGCGATCTGATTGAACTTATCCTGACTTGTCAACAAGTACACCTTATTGCTTCTTGCTACTGCAGAAGACTTTATATCATACTCCTTAGTAGATGAATTCGTCACTCCTCCATCCACTGAAATGCCGGCTGTAGCCATAAACGCTTTTGAAATGTTATAGCTTTTTAAAACCAAGGAGGCTGTATCGCCTGTAAAGGAAAGAATGTTTCTGTCCAACTCCCCGGATAATGTGATCAGTTTAATATTCTCATAAGGAATTACTCTAATCATGACCTCCAGGTTGTTAGTTATGATAGTTAGGTTCTTTTTATCCTTTATATAATCTATCATATGTATGGTGGTCGTTCCTGAATCTATAAAAATAACATCACTGTCTTCAACAAATTCAGCAGCCTTCTCGGCTATTTTTTTCTTAGCCTCAAGGTTGCTTATATTCCTTTCGCTAAACGGGAGCAGATCTTTATTGTCCTTGACTGTTACTCCTCCATAGATTTTTTTAAAATGACCGCCCTCGATCATCTCCTTAATATCGCGCCGGATAGTATTTTTTGATACGTCGAACACTCGGCAAAGCTGATCTAAGGTCACTGTCTTATTTTCATAAATATAGTCTTCAATATCTTGTATTCGCTTTGATCTCATTTTAAACTCCTTATAACGCTTAAGGAGAAAAATTTCGACTGTAGAAATTTTTCTTACATCTGTGCGTTTCAACGAAGCGGGGGATATCCTTGTCTCGTTATATTATTTATTATACATAACTTATCCAAATAATCAATTACATCTAACCAATATGACAAAAAGATGACAGGGAAGCCGGTGTTGTTGTTAATTTTTCCATTTGTGATAACAACACCGTCTTCCCTGTCATAAATACAAATCGAGGTTATGTCTTAAAGCACCATTCCCCGCTTCTATACGCTTTAGAAAGTGATGAATTTGGCTGATACTTCATGCAATGCATTTAGTTCATCCAGCATGTCTTGCCTCTCGTTTTCTTTTCCGAAAAGCTGTAAAATAAGAATTCCGTCTGTGGAACAGTGGTTTTCATCCGTATCATGAAACCCCACCCTTGTTTTAATATTGCATCCATATTTTGTAAGAATTTCCTGCACTTTAGTAGCATGATTTGTTCTTCCGCCAATTTGAACGGCCATAAGTACACCGATCATAAAAATCCCTCCTTATCAAACATTAAATGATTTCTTTTTTTCAGTATAACATTGCCATTATTAAATGTATATCATAATTCTTGTCAGTATTTATCGTAATCAGCTTTAGTTACATTCTTTACTTTAAGTCTATTTTCCACGAATTCCTTTATTAACGTATATATAATGTTTCCTAAAGGTACAAACAAAATTATACCTAAAATTCCAAATAGGCTGCCCCCTAGAGTAACTGCAACCAAAACCCATATTGATGGAAGACCTACTGTCTTTCCCGCAACATTTGGATATATAAGATTTCCTTCTATTTGCTGTATTATTAAAAACATGACTAAAAACCAGAATCCCATTCGCACATCTTCAACCATTATCAACAAAGTACCGACAATAGCGCCAATAAATGCACCTACTATAGGTATGAATGAGGTTATGCCTATCAAGATGCTGATAACAAGAACAAACGGGAAATTAAATATCTTCATGGATATAAAGAACATAGAACCAATAATAATTGCTTCCAGCAACTGTCCTGAGAGGAAATTACTGAATGATTTATTAGTTAAGTTTGCAAGATATACTAATTTTCCATGAATACTTCTTGGAAATAGAGCTATGGAGATTCTTTTTACCTGACTTATTAATTTTTCCTTTTGAAGTAATACATAAATAGAAAACACAAATCCTAAAACTATAGATATTATGGCGCCCAGTACAGATGTAGCGACACTAAAGGTGGATACCAGCCAATCAGATGCGCTGGCGCTTAAAAAATTCATTCCTTTCTGTTCTATCACTTTCCAATCTATGTTAATATCATTTATATATTTTGCTATATATTCATTCTCTGTAAAAGTAGTTGTTTGAATCCAGATTAAAAAATTATTCCACGCTTGCGGGGCTCGATTTACTAACTCCTGAATTGAATTATATAATTCGGGAACTACTATAAACAATGTTATAAATATTATAAATACAAATAACAATAGGGTGATTATATAGCTGATAGGCCTTTTTATCTTTTGGGTCAGCTTCTTAAGTATAGTCTTTTCAAAAAATCTCATAGGAACATTCATTACAAAGGCTATTGCGATACCTATCATAAAAGGAGATGCTATAGAAAGAAGCACCAGCAAGACGCTCCACAAATTATTGAGGTTATCCAAAGCCCAAATAAGAACAACCCCAAAGGCGATTAAAATAAAAGCATTTTTCATTTGATCAGATCTTATTTTCATGCTTACCCTTCTATACTCAAAATTCTTGAGTTAACTGCTTTCTATATATATTTAATAAAAACCTTAATATTTAAATTATAGCCTGTTTTTCCTAAATATAAAACAATTCCTTTTCATGCAAGGCTTAATCGGTAAGAAGATTATACAAGACAAACCGCATTAAATCAATGCCGCAATTGAAGTCAAATATATTTCTCTGATACTCTGATAAACATAAAAAATCTGTCCGATCTGCGGACAGATTTTTTATGTTTCATATTTGAGGGAATCAATCCATTGCGATTTCCGTATCGTCCAGAATAATTTTTTTGATCTGCTTAAGCTCATCCTGGCTCAGGAACACTCTGTTCTTTCCGTTGGCAGCTTCGTACAATTCATAGATGTATTTAAAACAATTCTTCCCCTCTTGACTTATAAAGCTGCTTGCGCCAGCAATTTTAAAGCTCCATACCCCGCCGTCCTCCGTCACTGCGCTGAGCTTTGTAGCATAACTTTCAGGAAGTCCTTCGGGACTTTCCGCATCGCTCCACTCTCCGATCACATAGCCTCCTACCGGCGAGATGTTCGCTTCCGTCAGTATCACCTCGCCCTTTTTGGTATCCACGGCCATATCGGGCTTTACCGTGACGTCCTTCCCCTGATCTTCGACCTCAAAGCTGATCTCCCACGGCCCTTCGGCAATCACGTTTATTTTTATATAAGTGACCACCGGCTTTAAGTAAGGCAGGTCGGACTCGCTCAATTCATCAAACTCGGCTACATAAATACCTTTTCCCTGGAGTTCATAAGACTCAGTGCCACTGAATCCCCCTTCATAGGTTTCGCCCGTTCTGCTGTCGACAAGCTTGTTTACAACGGCCCGCGTTTTCAGGCGGCCCGGGATACCCTCTTCGTCATTATACGGATAATACGTCGCGATGAAGAGCTTCCCGTCAAGGATTCCCACTCCGCCAAAACTGAGGTCGGGGTATTCTTTGCTCAGGGGCATAACAACCGCCAGGGCATCCTTTTGCTGTTTTACCAGCTCTTTTTCCACTTTAGGGGCGATAACCGCGTTCCACGCGGCATCCCGCTCTTCCTCGGAAAGTGCGATCCGGACCGAGTTTTTCTGAAAGTAGTCATTGAGTGAAAGCTCCAGATCTTTTTCCTCCCGATCCTCTGCGTAGAGTCCTTCCGCCACGCTTGTCACCGTCGTTCCCAGCATGGATTCCTTACTTGAACTCTCAATGCAGTAGGTAAGCTGCTTCCGGTCCTGGGAGAGTTTATGGCTGATAAGAGCTCCCTCAACGCCGTTTTCAGCCGTATCTACATCCATCTTGTATAATTCCGCATTCTCAGGAAAGACGCCGCCGTCTTCAAGCTCAAAAGTAAGCAGAGTCACAAAATCATTTTTTCCCGCTATCACGCTGTCCACCGTCATTCTTACCCCGTCTTTACTTACACTTTTATCCACATCGGTAACTTCGTCTTGGGGGATCACCGCCCCGGTCCCCAGAAAGGTCCGGAACACATCCAGATGCTGTGCCACAGCGACAGACCCCCCAAGCAATAAAACGGCCGCCGCCGCGCAGGCCACCCACCGTATCGCTCTGTGCGGCTTTACATGCACTGTTTTTCTTGCTGCTCCGAGGTCCGGTTCCTCCGGCTGAACATCAGATCCCTCCGCACCACGGATTCCCTTTCGCGCGTTCTCTTTGATTCTGTCCAAGTCCAGCATCCGGGTCAAAGCCAACTCCTCTTCTTCCGATAATTCCAGTTCTGATAATTCTGTTCCGAGAAAAAGTTCATTGTCCATTCTCCCCATGATATCGATCACCCTTTTTTCCACTCTAAATCCCCCTCTCATCAATTGCCAGCTGCAACCGCCGCCTGGCCCGGCTTAACTTGGTGCTGACCGTTTTTTCGTTTAGCCTTTTATCCCTTGCAATATCCTTAACCCTTTCCAGATAAAAATACCTCCTGATGAATATTTCCCGGTCCAAAGGAGACATGGCGATTATCGTTTCTTTCAGCACCTTCATCTCTTCTTCAATAACTGCGGTTTCTTCCGCGGACCGATATCGGATCTCATCTTCTTCCAGTTCATCCTCAGAAGTCTTAAGCTTCCCCCGCAACGCGTTCAAGGTCAGATTTCTTGCAGTTACACCGATATAGCCTTTCAGATTTTCCCCTGTAATCCGAATCGACCCGGATGAAAACCAGATCTTTATAAAAGTACCGGAGCAGATCTCTTCGATATCCTGGATATTCAATCGATTCCCTGAGATCCTTACCACGATTGCGCCAACATATCTGGCGTATTTATTCATCAATTCTTCATAGGCCTGCTCGTCCTGCGCTTTTAGGCCCGCAAGAATCTCCCTGTCATCCAAATTCATCACCGCCTTCACTATAATAAACACCGGATATAGTGAAATCCTTCAGTATATTATGCTTTTTCTCAATATATTTAAATCGGCTTGTTCTAATTAAGAGTTTATTAAGAATAGAGTTCTTTTTCTTATTATTTTGCATATATATTAATTGTATGAATATCGCTGCATCCTGCGTTGTCAAGGAGGGATTGTCCTATTATGGTAAATACGGAAGGATTGACCGGACATGTGATAGTGGAAGGCTCACCTGGTTATGACGCGGCAAGACAAAATTATAACGGCCGCTTTAATAAATTCCCCAAAGTGATCGTCTACTGTAATTCTACACAGGACGTTGCCAATGCAATCCTGTGGGTCCGTAAGCACCGGCTTCCGTTTCGCATACGCTGCGGCGGGCATAGCTATGAGGCATATTCCCTGGTTAACGGCGGACTCGTCATTGATGTCAGCGGGCTTCTGGATTTGCAGCTCAATAAAGAGGATCTCACGATACAGATCGGAGCAGGGTTCCGTTTGCTGCCATTATACGAAACGCTTTGGAATCAAAGAGTAACCGTCCCTGGCGGAACATGTCCGACAGTCGGAGTGTCCGGCGTAACGCTCGGAGGAGGATACGGGTATTTATCCAGGCTATTGGGAATGCTCTGCGATAGTGTACTAGAAATAGAAATGGTTACAGCCCATGGCAAGGTTATCCGTGCCAATGACCGGCAGCACAGCGACTTATATTGGGCTTGCCGCGGCGGAGGTGATGGCAGCTTTGGCGTAATCACATCCTTTACCTTCCGTCTGCATCCCATCGGAAATGTTGCCCGTTACAGAATGACATGGGATTTTTCCGATCTCAAAAAAGTGGTGCGTTATTGGCAGGACTGGGCGCCTCATACCGATCCCCGCCTTACATCTTCACTGACACTCCCCGCGCGAAATCAAGGCGATCTCCGGTCCAACGGCATATACACAGGTTCGGAACAGGAACTCAGGCGGATCATGCGCTCTCTCCAAGAGGCGACCCGGCCTAAGACCGCTGAATTTCATTCCACTGCCTGGATGGAAGCAGTCCGCTTTTTTGCGGGACAGCCGGTAAAACAAGAGAAATTTAAAAATTCTTCCGCCTATGTCTACGAACCTCTGTCGGACGCAGCGCTTGACGTATTGATCCATAACCTGCAAACCGCTCCCGGATTTGCCAATCTGATCGGGCTGGACGCCTACGGCGGAGCAATCAGACGGATACCCGTCGACGCAACGGCATTCCCCCACCGCAATGTCCTGTTTGGGCTGCAATACCAATCGTATTGGCATGAGGATGAGGAAGCCGATGAAAATATAAAATGGATCGAGCAATTTCGTACATCCATGCTCCCCTATACCCGAGGCGCATATAGAGACTATATTGACGCTATGATCGTTGATTGGTCTGATGCCTATTTCGGAGAAAACTTAGCAAAATTGAAAGAGGTGAAACAAAAGTACGATCCGGAAAATCTATTCAGATTTGAACAAAGTATCCCGCTATAATGCTTCAGTTTCATTTTACGTTACGCTCCTTCTCTCACGAAAAGCCCTGCCAAATAACCCACAGCTTATAGTCCCAAATTTGAAAAATATACAAATTATATTAGCGCTATTGGGCAGCCTTATTTTAAAACAGTTTCTATTATCTCATTTATTGCCTTGTCTATGTGTTTTATTTCTTTTTCAAGTATTTTGGGGTCTGCCAAGTACTGTACATTATATTCCTCCTCGCCCTCAAAGAAATTATATAGATCCTGTTTGCTGGACTTAAAATAATCCCAACCAATGCAATTAGGATTTGAACTTGGTTTTAAACTATTGTCGACATTGTAAAAAAAGGATTCTTTCATAACGCTTTGGTTTTTTTTTGTTATTTTAGCATCCCAGTTGATACCGATGTCACTTTCTTTTTTCGCAATATAAAATGCAAAATAAAGTTTCCATCCTAACTCAACGCATAAATAAATATTAATATTTTTATCCTGGGTCTCTGTTAATAAATAAGCGAGATATGCATATCTGTTCTTTGTCTGATTATAATAATTTCCGAAGTCAATTTCCTCTATGAGCCCATGTAAAGAATGATTGTTGTTTAATGTGATTTTCAAAGATTCAATAAAACGATTCAGTATTTCCTGTCTTGCGTTTTTTACTGCCGATAAAATACCGATTGCTGCTTTAAATGTATCTACGTCTTTTAGTATTAATTCTTTCATAGCGCCCTCCAGGTCTTTATCGAAGTTATCCGTGATTTTCCTTATAACATCTTCATACTGAGATATCGCTTGATTTACCCTGGCAATTTTTACTTGTTCTTTGCAATGTAAAAGCCATAATAAAATATCTTTATTAAAAGAAATCGTTTTAACACTCCTTCTCTCTTCGTCTGTCAAATTGCCATAAGACTTTTCGCTTGGTTCCGAACCGCTGAGAGTTAAATAATAGATTCTGCATTGCTGCATTGACGAACTTGTTCTATGTAAATAATTGCAGTACCGTTCAATCTGGCGATCGCCGTCTTCTGCATCCACTTTGACTTCTATGGCAATTTTGTAATTCTTACTTTCAATTAGTAAATCAAGTCTGCCATATTTGCCTGCAAATTTTTCCTTGTATACGGATGCTGCCATAAAATCAAAATCATAGATTTTTAAAACATCATATATAAAAATTTTCAAATACGAATCTTGTTGTTTATGAGAGCCGTTTGGATTGATTAATTCATAAATAAATGCGGAGTGTGCGGAAACCTCTTTTCTCTCTGCATCCAGAATTGAGAAAATATTGAACGTACCACCTTTTCTCCTCAATTTATCCTCGTTTTCCTTAATAATTTGTATCGCCTCTTTTAAAAGGGTCTCACTTATACCTATTAAGCTATTACCCAATGGCAACCTCCTTGTGTATTTTCATTTTCAGGGAAAAGCGTAAAGCATTACCCCGCAGTTATTTCCATATATTTCTTATCTTAATTTACGACTATAAATTTTGTAATTCAACATATTTGTACTTATTACCCTACATGATAGCAGAAAAAAAATACATCTCGAATCAAGATGTATTTTTTTCAAACCGGCGACGTCCTATTTTCCCGGGCAGTTTCCCACCAAGTATCATCGGCGCAAAAGAGCTTAACTGCTGTGTTCGGGATGGGAACAGGTGTATCCTCTTCGCTATAGCCACCGGATCTATTGCTTGTCTTTTTC
>JAQWBM010000007.1 GCA_028706405.1 Eubacteriales bacterium | reverse complement strand
TTGGGGCATGTCCCTTCCTCGATCGCAACAGGTCGGACAGACATACCTGCTTGTTTTCCTGTAGATGCTTACCTGCCAGGCCATGCCACACTTTCGGCAAATTGCTTGCATGTTGCGCCTCCTTTCTGCCTTTCGGCTATATGACTTGTCCCTCCCCTGCCCCGGTGGTAAAATGTGTGGGAAAGGAGGTGATTGATGTGGATAAAAATGAAGTTGCACTTAAAATAACGCTTACAGCAATCGACAAAGGTATTTACATGTACGACGGAAAAAACAATGAGACGATAGGAAAATCCTTTGCTGAGCTGTATAATGCGATCTACTCGACTATCCAGATTGACTCTGCCGAATAACGTCAAGTATGACGGGTATCGCTTTAATTGCTAATTCTGTCTCATTGGGCTGGTTCCGCTCCGTAAGAATGTCCAGATTCTTTTCTAGTGCGGTTTCAGCCTTTTTCAATAATGCTTCCCTGTTTAACATAACTCTCCTTTCTGCCTTTCGGCTTGTCCAAAATTACGGTATGGGCCTAAGCCCTAAGTTGGTCCTGGTCTGCCCTCCGGTAACCGGCGGCGACCATGAATTCATCGGTGAACTTCCTTGCGACATTCTTCCGCTCGTCCTCCGGGATGTCGTCAAGGTTCCTTTCAATGCGTTTCCCGTTCTCAAACGTGACTATGAATGTCCTGGCGGTGATTTCTTTTCGTGCCATGCGCCTCCCCTCCCTGTAAAATTTTATTAATGCCTGTGGCTGTCCTATGCCGGTTTACTTCCTTCCACGGAAATGGTATTATTTAGGTGAAAGGATGGTGATTTTATGGTGGTAAAAATTGTTATTGCGGTTCTTTTGGTTATTGTTTATAAATTTGTCTTGAATTTTACTAGGCGTGTAGAGATACAAAATTATTCAATCCGTTATACCGATTGGCTTGTTAGCCATAAGCATGACCCTGAACTTGTATCTAAAGTCCCTCGGATCAAAGCCCTTGTTAGGGCAGCCGGCATATCTGAAATTTACATCCCGCATTTACATAATTTTGGATTTGGCCAGGGCGCTACCTATAAGGTGAACATTTTTGACACTATGCCAACAAACGATGCAGATTACGCTTACAACATTATTTCTGCCCTAGAAAAAGCGACTGGCGTTTTCAGGCAAAGAATGTTTGATGCGCTTAATCCTTTGCGCTGGATTGAAGCGATAGTTTTTCTTCCTCGCACGATTTTCGAATATCTTGGGGTAAGCGCCGACAATTTGCTTGTCAAGCTCCTAAACCTTGCTTGGTGGATCGCTGTGCCTGCTGCCGTCTTTCTCAGGGATCAGATATATGCTTCCGTCTCTGCTTTTCTTAATCTGCCTTAGCACGTATCTTGTAAAGGCTTTGAATTTTGACAAATCCCTTGCCGTGACCTCTTTTGCCATTCTTTCATGCGCTTGTAACAGATTGTTTATTATGTGGTCCTGCCTCTGCTTTTTTTCGCTTATCAGCATCTATCCCCCCCCCTATCCTGCCTTTGGCTCCGGCGGTTCCTCTGGAAATAACTTCTTCGTTGTGGTACAATCGCCTTGAAAGGCGGTGATTATTTTGTTTGAGTATCTAACCCTGGATAATATTACTTTGGCTTTAGCGGTCTTCGGCTCCGTTGGCACCATCCTGACTTGGGTTATCAGTGCATTTAGAAATCACAAGAACCTCTCCATAAAGCCGATCCCAGACGATCGTCATGCAATTACATTTAGCACTCAGCAGCATTTGTACGCCACCATGGCGGTTATAATAGAAAACAAATCCCGCTTACCCATTGCAATTACGCAGTTTCAAGTAATTAATGCCGATGGAAAACCATTAACTGCCGACCTTATCCCGGCTTTCATTTATCACCAGAGCAATAATATCGTTCCGATGGAATTCGGAGGATATAGTCGCATTATAGAGAGCGCTGAATTCCCAATTAACATATGTGCGCTCGGGGCAGCCCAGGCCTATATGCATTTTACATTGCCCCTTGGCACAAACCTGCAAATTCGAACGATACTGCTTCACACCAATAGAGGTATTATGAAATTTCACTGGCCGGGCTTTTCATTTCCGATGCCTTCCGGTGGTTAATTTACAAGGACTAAAATCAATGCAGTAAGCGATGCGATCATGCATATTGTTGGAAAAATCATGTTTGGTTGAGATATCGCACCAAGCCAGCTTTTTACGGAATCCTTCATCCCTCATCCCTCCTTTCTTAACTGCTTTTGGTGCCCGGCTCCGGGTCGTCGCCGATCAGGGCTAACGGACCTCTGTATTTTTTTTCATTTCATTCCGAATCGCCTCGTCTACCAAATCTGTATCAAATATGTACTTTCCGTTTTTGCTGACCTGGTAATATGGGATTCTCTTCTCGCGGATACCTCTTCTTATTGCATACTCTGTAAGTCCAGTAATCCGGATTAAATCTTCGATTCCGACTCTCATGTCTTGCGCCCTCCCTTGTGTTTAATGCAAGTTTTATCCTAAGCCGAAACTTCTTCGTCAAAAATAAACGAGAGCAGTTCAGCGTCCATGAAGTTATATTTTTTTTGCAATGCCACAAGCTCTGAAATAAGCCACGGATTATCTCCGTATCTTCTAAGCCATAACGTTCTCTCTGATATTCCCAGATATTTTGCCAAACTCTGGTGCGTGTCGTTAAACTCGATCATCTTCTTTTCCAAAGCTATGTACTTTTTGGGACGCTTCTTTTTCTTTTTCATTTGTTCACCTCCTAATCACATCATCACTTTTAAAATCTTGCATGTGGCGCAAGTTTCTACGTTTAACATTATCTTACGTCCCGTGCAAGTTTTTGTCAACGCCATTTTTGAAAATTGCAATAAAAATAATTTTTCTTGCATAATATGCATGTTATGGTTTATAATCAAGGGCATGAAAGGAAGGTGAGTATAAGTGCTTGAACTCACACAGAAAGAACGGGACATAATAGTGGCCCGATTAAAAGAAATAAAAGATGACAATAGATTGAAGTTAAAAAAAATGGGCGCGATAATGGGTGTCTCTGAGGCAACGGCCTCTAGATATTTAAGCGGGGACGTAGATAATATTCCGCTCCCCAGGATAAAGGCTCTGTGCAGGGAATACGGCTTAAATCCCGCATGGGCGCTCGGTCTATCTGAAAAGAAATTTATATACGGAAAGGAAGAATAATCTTGTCGTACCAAGAGATAAGAGACAGGGTCTATAAGGTTACTGTTCATTTGGGATATGATCTGATAGAAACGGACGATGGCAAGGTGAAGTCAAAAAGGATCACATCGTCGAAAACCTTCGATTTGTCGCACCTTTCAAGGGAAAAAGCGGAAAAACAGATCATCATAGAGGAGGATAAGTACGCGAGTGAGGCCAAAGGAAATCCGGTCGTTGATCGGGGCATGACCTTTAGGACGTTATCGAAATTGTTCATGGAGCAGTATGCGGCCCTGAACCTCAGGCCTAAAACAATCAAATCGTACAGCGACGAGCTAGATTCCAAAATTCTACCCGAATTCGGATATATGACAGCCTCCGAAATTCATCCCCTTCAGCTGACTATGTTTTATAATAAATTAGCAAAGACAACCTATAAGAAGGGGAGCAAAAACGTTAAAACCTGCTCCTATTCCGCGCGAACTATTTATTATCAGCATCAGATCATATCGTCGATTTTTAACTGGGGAATCGAAATGGAGTTATTGGCAAAAAACCCATGCAAAGCAGTCAAACCGCCGCGACCAAAGAAGTCGCAAAAGATCAATAAGGCAAAACAGTGGAACGCAGCAGAGGCCATTAACTTCCTCTGTTTTATCGAGGAGGCTCCGCTCAAATATTTATGCGCCATCGAATTACTCCTTGTGGGAAACATGAGAACTGAAGAAGTTCTCGGTCTCGACATAGATGATGTTCAGGAGAAGGGCGTTTCGATACATCGGACAAGTAAACTAGTCGGCAAAGAAATGATTGTCGAGGAATTGGCAAAAAATGATCCATCAGAGCGGTTCGTCACGCTCCCCAAGATCGTTGTAAATGACCTGAAAAAATTAAGGACCGAACAGAAGGCTCGGCAGTTCAAGCTTCAGAAAATGTGGGGCGACATAAAAAAATCGGACGGTAAGCCTCGGATACTCTTGCTTACTCAGGCCGATGGTAAACCCATGCATGGAAAAACGATATATCACTGGTTCAAAAAACAGATTGCCGCATATAACCGCACTAAGCCCGACGAAGAAAAGCTTAAAGACATACCACCCCACGGCCTCCGGCATACGGGCGCCTCGTTGATCACGCTGCTGGGATTCCAGGCGAGAGCTGGATCGGCCCGTCTCGGCCATGCGCTTGCCAGCACTTTCTTAAACATGTACGGAGCTGCTCAGGATATCGAGGACGAAATGATATCGGAAAGCTTGGGCGGGTTACTGCTCCAGAACCGTAAGCAAGAAGATGCAAAATAGGCTACCAAGAAGTTACTTGGAGGTCGAAAAACATCATCGAGGAAGATTAGAGAATGAAAAGCGGTGAGGGCGAAACGTTGAATTTCCAAGCATATTATCAGAGAACGAAAAGCATCAACAGGCATACACCCTGACTCTTAATCAGGGTGTCCGGGGTTCGAACCCCCGACGGAGTACCAATGCGAACTAAAAGACAACCTTTAAATCCGAGGTTGTCTTTTTTGTTATGTATTATGAAATGCTTTGGAATCAGTCATATCTGAAAATATCCTTTCATCGCACTAGATTGTCTGTTTCACTATTTATGCGCGGGTTTGCTAGTTAGATTGCAGTTTTAATCAGCTTCTATAACCTTAGTTCTCGGCGGTTCATGCGGTACGCATAAATTGCGCTACATAAAGCATATATTAAAAAAAATCCGCAACATATAGATTTATTTTTGTCACATGCTAAAATAGATTAAGGGGATTATGCCTTAAAGAAGCATTCCACAATTAATAAGGAGAGGCTATTATGAAAAGCAATAATGTGATTAATTTAAGCAACCCATTGAAAAACCAAGCCTTAACGGTTGCTTCTTTATTTGCTGGTGCAGGTGGGCTTGACATCGGGTTTGAAAATCAAGGGTTTAAGGTCATTTGGGCAAATGATATCGACAAGGATGCTTGCGAAACCCACAGATTGTGGTCTACCGCAAAAGTGGTGCAAGGCGATATCGGCAAAATTGAATTTGAAGATATACCAGACACGGATGTGATCACGGGCGGTTTTCCCTGCCAAGGATTTTCTTTGGCTGGTCCCAGAAAGATTGACGATGAGCGGAATGTTCTATATAAGTATTTCGTAAAGCTGGTTGAAATTAGGCAGCCTTATATTTTTGTTGCAGAAAACGTCAAAGGAATCCTGACTTTGGGCGAAGGATCTATCATGGAAGCAATAATTGAGGATTTTTCGACCCGGGGGGTTGGGTATAATGTCTTCCCTACCCTTGTTAATGCTGCCGACTATGGCGTTCCCCAGGACCGCTGGAGGGTTGTCATGATCGGAATCCGCAAAGACTTAGGCATTGATGAGTACGAGTTCCCGAAACCGGACGGTAAAAAAGTTACGCTTGAAGATATCTTAAAGGATCTTCCCGAGCCAAAGCCGAGTGATATTTGCCATGGCGGTTACTCTTCCAGATATATGAGCAGGAACAGAAAGAGAGGCTGGAAGAATGTTTCTTATACCATTCCAGCCATGGCTAAACAGGTTACACTACACCCATCATCACCAGATATGATAAAGCTGGGTGAAGACAACTGGGTTTTTGGCGATGCTAAAACCACCCGAAGATTCAGTTGGCAAGAGGCAGCCGCAATTCAAACTTTCCCGCCGGGAATGACCTTCGTCGGAAACCTTACAAGCAAATATAAACAGATTGGAAATGCAGTCCCTGTTAAACTCGCAGAAGTCATTGCAAGAGCCGTTAAATCAATTATTGAAGATTATTTATCACAAAAGATACAGATGAAAATGGGGGTATAAAATGGCAACTCAAACACAAAGAGGGAAAGCTTTTGAATATGCTTGTCTTATAGCAGTAGAAGAAAGCCTACGTACATATCAAGGCGTAAGAATAATCAATAGCAATGCGCTTACTATTGCCCGCGGATTTTACGAAGAGTTTCAATTTACAGATCCTGTTTTGATTAGCAAACTCGATAGAGCAGCCCGTGCAGCATCCCGCATAATTTTTAGATTGGAACCGCAATTACAAAATCCCGGAGGAAATGAACCATTGTATTTATCAATACAGGCAGATTCCCAGGGCATAGCCGGAGATGTCAGAGATATTTTATGTGTCAGGCAGCAAAATGGTTGGGAAATTGGAATATCATGCAAGCACAACCATGCCGCAGTTAAGCATTCGCGACTGTCATATACTATAGATTTCGGAGCCCAATGGTTTGGAAGACCTTGTGCAGATTCCTATTTTAACACCATAAGACCATTATTCGAAGAGTTAGTAGAGCTAACCAGACAAGGTCAACAGTGGTCTGACCTCAGAAATAAAGCTGGTAGGTTTTATATGCCTCTTCTTGATGCATTCGTTGATGAATTGATTAGACTAAATCGTACATATCCCGGAGAGATACCCGGAGCCCTTCTAAGATATCTTTTGGGACGGAATGATTTTTATAAAGTCATGACAATGGACAGAAATAGGGTCACCAAGATTCAGGCTTTCAACATTTCTGGAACACTCAACAGAAATTCAGAGCGCATTAGATCTGAGGTTAATATCCCTACGCTGATAATGCCAACTCGATTTTATGACATCAGATATAAAACAAATTCTCAAAATACAGTAATCGTAACTTGCGATAATGGATGGACATTATCATTTAGAATTCATAATGCAGATACCTACATACAACCCTCACTCAAATTTGATGTTCAACTTGTAGGAATTCCACAGTCATTACATACCCAGATCGAGCCTTGGGAAACATAAAAGGCGCAAATATAAGCCCCTTCTTGAAATCTGAATTTCCAAAAAATTTTGCTGGTATTTTTATGTTGGCTTTATTTTAATATTCTTCTATATCCTCACTAACCAACAATCCGCCATGCTTCATGCCCTTTTCTTGATTCAAATTAAAATTATACGGGCTAGCGGAATAGATGATCTCATAATATATCCGCTGCAAGGTCATCGATCTCAATGCTGGTCTCAGTTCACATTCCCAAACCACGATTACATTCCACCCCAAATCTTTATATTTTCTTAAATTCTCTTCATCCCGTTTTTTATTGCCTGAGAGTTTATTTAACCAATACTCACGGTTTGTTTCAGGTATATGGGAGTGTTTGCAATTTGAGTGTTGGTGCCAGAAACAACCGTTAATAAACACTACTGTACGGTATTTTTTCAGAATCAAATCCGGGCGTCCAGGTAATTTTTTATCGTGAAGCCTGTATCGGAGACCCCGTGAAAATAAATATTTGCGTACGATTACTTCCGGGCTGGTATTTTTCCCCCGGATTTGCGACATGATAAAATGTCTTTTTTCTTTTGTTACGGTATCCAACAATCATCTTCCGTTCTGTTTCAGAAATTCCACAGGAGAATGGAAACTTTGTGCCTAATGCCCTTCCGCCTTCATCATTCAACTAAGTGCATGTCTTCCCTCTAAATATTATTAACTCATAAAAGATTAGGAATTGCTGGATATAATTATATTAGCAAGTTCATGTAACCGCAAGATATTGTTTTATAAAAAAAATTTCCATTTACCCTTCTCCTAAAAATATAGTCCACCCTAAATATTGGAGATATGATAAAATTTTCCTGAAAGGAGTGAAAGAAAATAAGAAAATCGAGGCACACAGATGTGCAAATCGCATTTGATACTATTTCCTGCTTTCGCTAACTTTCGACAACTGCAAGAAAACTGCATTAAATCACGCTTTTCTAAAATCAAGCGCGGGTAAATTCAAATAAAAATCCATCCACTTTGGAAACTTTTTACATTTTTCTGCATGACAACTAACTTGGCATATGGTAAGATATATGATGTTTGGATAGATTAATAGACTATAAATTCTTTAGTAAACGAGGAGCTCCAAAGCAAGGTGATGGCTGTGCTTGCGGCGCAAGCAGAATATCGCAATGGGAGGTTCAATGTGAAAATTGTATTCGTTGTAGACGACAACCAAACCAATCTCAAATCTGCGTCAGATGCGCTTGAGAATACCTATAACGTGTATACCATTTCGTCCGGCATGAGAATGTTCAAGCTCGCGAAGAAGATAATGCCCGACCTGATTCTGCTTGATGTCGAGATGCCGGAGATGGATGGCTTTGAGACAATGGAGCGCCTGAAAGCGGACGGCAGGTTGGGTCAGGTTCCTGTTATCTTTCTGACAGCACGGCAGGATGCGCTAACCGAAATGCGCGGATTGGAACTTGGCGCACTGGACTTTATCAACAAACCTTTCTCCCCGCCGATTCTGCTCAAGCGCATTGAGACACATCTCGGCACCGATAAGCTGATCAAAGAGACGAAAGCCTCGCTCCGCGACATTCAAAACGCAATGATTTCCGTCCTTGCGGATATGGTGGAAAACCGTGACAAAGATACGGGCGGGCATATTGAGCGGACGCAGCGGTATCTTGATATTCTTGTGCGTGAAATGATTCGCTGCGGTACATATTCTGATGAACTGGAGCAGTGGGATATTAATACCCTGCTTCCGTCTGCACAGTTGCACGACATTGGAAAAATCGCTATCAGCGACCTAATCCTCAATAAGCCCACAAAGCTGACCGACGAAGAGTTTGAGCTGATTAAGACTACGCCGCAGTTGGCGAGAAAATCATCGGCCGCATAATGGCGCGGACTCACGATGACGGTTTCCTGCAGCACGCCAAGATGTTCGCGAGTTACCACCACGAGAAGTGGAACGGCTCCGGCTATCCACACGGTCTGGCAGGTACAAACATTCCGCTTCAAGGGCGCATTATGGCTATCGCCGATGTGTACGATGCACTCGTGTCGGAGCGTCCATATAAGCAGCCGTATACCCACGAACAGGCAGTAGATATCATCAAGAAAGACAGCGGCGTTCACTTTGACCCGCTAATCGTTGAGGCATTTCTGAACATCGCAGACGATTTCTGGGTGGAAAGCCTGACACGCTGAGGAGGGCGGAATATGAAACGCTCACGCGCTCTAACGAAAAACAGATTACTTTGAACTGGTCCCTAACTTTGGGCAGGTTCAAACGGCGCTTGACGGCGGTGAATCAACGAAAGCGATTCAGATCACCAACTATGCCGGAGAGAAGTGCGTCGGAATTTATAAAATGCTGCCCAACGGATGGTATCTCGGGGTAGCCACGCCCTCTGGCACATATTTTCAAGACCTGTACCGAACGCTTGCCGTGATGCTGTTGCTTTTGTCTGCTGCCGCGATCTCGCTGTCCTTGTTCAGCACACGCTTTTCCGGCAAAGAAATTTCTATTGATGTCGGGCGTGTGAAACGACGTTATTACAAGCTCACGGCAATTGTACTCGCAATTGCATTGGCAATTCAGCTTGCGCTGTTCCTTATTATGCTGCCGTACAGCAGGAACGCTGTCACGGACGCAAAACAGGAACTTTCGGCAAGCGATAAAACCGCAATGCTGAATGAAATAGACGCCCTGTCAAACGCAATCATAGCGTATCTAAACGATTATGAAAACGCCATTGACACCTTTATGTACAACGGAGCGTTAGCATTTCAGATGTATGACGCCCTGCATAACCCGACAATTGAAGAAGCCGCGGAATATGCCAAGAAAACAGGCATCACTGAGTTTGAGGCGTTCAAAATAAACGGAGATTTTCTATGGGCTACTATGGAACAGGTTGAAGAAGGCTCGTTCAACTTATTCTCAATCTCGGAAGAATACAGAGGTATCGTTGACGGTACGATAGAACAGCTTCCGTCAAATATGAAAGTGCGCATTGAGACGGGACAAATCTTCAAGTTTACAGCCGTTCCCCGTTTTGGATGCGGATGGAAATATTATCGGCGTTATTGAGTCGTGCCAAAACTTAGAGGACTTGGAACCGCAGATATACAATTTCCTGAGCAACTACTCTCAAGTTTTGTCGCTGCACCTGTTTTCAGCAGATGAGGGTCTTGTCCTGACGTCCGTTGAGAAAAGCGGTGCTAACGCACATTATGAACGCGGAACCTATCACGATCTTGAATCTATTGCAGAACGTCTTGTCGATGGCGGCATACTTGAAGACTTCGGGGACAACAGCATTGTCTATTACTCCGGCATCGACCGCGCGAATGTAGGCTCCGCATATATCCTTATGGTTGAATTTGATGAAAACTACTATACGAATTCTACGTTTTTGGTAAACGCAAAGATTGACAAGCTTTTTGGCATAATGACGGTTCAAATTATCATATCAATCATTGTTTGCCTCATTATCATTTTGGCGATAATCGTTACCTATATCGTAAATCTCAATCGGGTTATCATCAACGCTATGGAACAGTTATCCGAGCAGACAAAAATTGCTGAACAGGCGAATCTTACAAAATCGCATTTTCTTGCTACTATGAGCCACGAGATACGAACACCGCTTAACGCTATTATCGGCATATCGGATATTGCGCTTCAAAGCGGTACGCTATCGCCCGAAAGTCTTGAACGCGTCATAAAAATTCATAGCTCCGCAAACGGACTGCTCGGCATAATCAACGACATACTCGACCTTTCAAAAATAGAAAGGGGCAATTTGGAACTCAACCCTGCTGATTACGATGTTCCGAGCCTGATTAACGATGCGGTGCAGTTGAATATTGCGCGAATCGGCAGCAAGCCGATTGAATTCACGCTCAATGTTAGCGAAAACCTCCCATCAAAGCTGTTCGGCGACGAACTAAGACTTAAGCAGATTCTCAGTAACATCCTCTCTAACGCTTTCAAGTACACGGACGCGGGAAGCGTAAAACTGTCAGTAGCTCACGAGCAGAACGGCGAAAATATCACGCTCATCTTCACCGTATCCGACACCGGACAGGGCATGAAACCGGAGGACCTGGAACGGCTGTTTTCCGAGTATTCACGCTTTAACGCGGAGGCGAACCGCAACACTGAGGGCACGGGCTTGGGTATGAGCATAACCCGCAAACTCGTCACACTGATGAACGGCACAATTGAGGTTGAAAGCGAATACGGTAAAGGCAGTATGTTCACGGTCAAGGTTCAGCAGGGTTATGTTGACTGCGGCGTAATCGGCGCGGAACTAGCGGAGAAACTCTTCAACTTCACGTTCTCACATGATAAGCAGGCTGCAAAGCTTCAAATTATACGCAAGGCTATGCCTTACGGCTCGGTGCTGATTGTTGACGATGTTGACACTAACCTTTATGTTGCGGAGGGCTTGCTCTCTCCTTATGGTCTGAAAATCGAAACCGCCGGCAGCGGCTTTGAGGCGCTTGATAAAGTGCAGAGCGGAAAGGTTTATGATATAATCTTTATGGACCATATGATGCCGAAGATGGACGGCATAGAGACTACGCAGAAACTGCGGCAGCTCGGTTATGAGGCGCCTATTGTCGCGCTGACGGCAAACGCTATTTCCGGCAACGATAAGATGTTCAAGGCAAACAGCTTTGACGATTTCATCAGCAAGCCCATAGACATCCGGCATCTTAACACGGTGTTGAATACCTATATCCGCGACCGCCACAAGGATGATGCGGCAAAGTACAAAGATGAAACTGCCGGGTCAGCCGCCGAAGTTCCGGCGGCTGACCCGAAGATGATGCAAATCTTCAAGCGCGACGCTGTGAAAGCACTTGTCACGCTCCGCGAATCCACCGACAGCGGCGACTGGAAACTGTTCACTACAACCGCCCATGCTATGAAGTCAGCACTGGCAAACATAAATGAGCCGCAACTGTCCGATAAGGCGAGAGCATTAGAATCCGCCGGACGGGAAGAAGACACGGCGTTCATATCTGCTAATCTTGCAGCTTTCCTGAAAGGCTTGGAGCAAATCGTCAGCAGTATCGCAGTGCCGCAATCGGACTATGCCACAGACGACACGGATTTCCTGCGTTCTCAGCTTACGCAGATTGCTGAAGCCTGTGAGAATTACGATAGCCGTGCCGCGAAAACCGGACTCGCCGCGCTTGAAGCGCGGCAGTAGTCGGTAACGACAAGTGAGCTTATCGCGCAAATCTCCGAAGCTGTGCTTTGCGGCGACTTTGACGCTGCGGGGGAGCTTGCGGGAAAAGCGGGACGTGAATAAACTTTGTTTCATAAAGTTATCCCCTTGACGGCGAAAATTATATTCTAAGCTGCACTTTAGCTGATTTATATGCCACACTCATCATAATTCTGATGTTCATGGCAAACAGAACCGCTAGACTTTAGTGTGCCTTGCAGGTACGCTTCCGCAGCTGCTTTTGCATTGCCGCTTGCTCCAACAATAACCTCTATGCTCTTTTCATTGAAGATATCAATAGCCCCGCCGCCCATACCTCCTGAGATAATGACGTTAACACCCATATCGTTCAGGAAGTTGGGCAAGAATCCAGGTCTATGTCCAGGGTTAGCAATGGTTTCACTTCTAACGATTTGATTATTCTCGGTATCAAAAATCACAAACCCTTCACAATGTCCAAAGTGCTCTGTCACCATTCCGTTTTCACTTGCTACAGCAATTCTCATCATTTATTTTTCCTCCATTTTCTCTAAAATTATTGCCACTGCGTCAAGCCAATTGCCATCAAAAAGCTCTATCATACCCTTATCGCATGAAGTTGAAATTTTCGGATCGATCGGTATTTTTGCAAGAACCTTTAAATTATGCTTGTCAGCGATTTCTTCTATGTGGCTATCGCCAAATATCTGATAGTCCCTACCGTTATCAGGGCATTTAAAATATGACATGTTTTCCACCAGACCAATAATGGGTATATTCATCATTTCAGCCATCCTAACCGCTTTAGATACAATCATGGATACAAGCTCCTGCGGAGAGGTTACAACTATAATCCCATCAACAGTTATGGATTGAAATACCGTAAGGGGAACATCACCGGTACCCGGCGGCATATCAATGAACAGAAAATCTACATCACTCCATATTACATCAGTCCAGAATTGCTTGACCGTGCCAGCAATTATGGGACCTCGCCAGACAACCGGATCAGTATCATTTTTCAGAATTAAATTAATAGACATAATATCAATACCGGTCTTGGTTGTAACAGGGAATATGCCGAATTCATTTCCTGGGGCTTTTTCTCTGATACCAAATGCTTTAGGGATAGAGGGCCCAGTGATGTCTGCATCAAGAATAGCAGAATGATAACCCATTCTATTCATGGTGACTGCAAGCATGGAGGTTACAAGTGACTTGCCGACACCTCCTTTGCCACTGACAACACCAATCACCTTTTTGATACTGCTCATCTCGTGCGGCTTCTCGGAGAAATCATTTTTCTGTTCTGTTTTCTGTTCTGTTCTTTCTGCACAATCCTCTGAACAACTGCCGCAGCTTTCATTACAATCTTTACTCATAAAATATTTGCTCCTTTACTTTAATATTTCTATTTTACTGCCGTTAGGCAGATAATCATGTATTTACCTATTCACGAATTAACTAACCCCTGCTTCAAAAAGCAGCTCCATTGCCTTTTCATAAACTGCTTTAACCGCCGTCCCTGATGTGCAATCTATATCTGCAATGGTCTGTCCGTTATTAATAGCTTTTACAGCGTTGGAGTCAAATGGTATCCTGCCGATAAAGGGCAGTCCTTGTTTTTTACAAAACTCCTCAATTTTTTCTGTGTTTGCAATGCTGGTGTCAGATTTATTGATACATACTGCTGTCTTAGTTCCGAATTTCGCTGCTGTATTTATAATGCGTTTCATATCGCTTATACCTGACATAGAAGGCTCAGCCACTACCAAAACCAGATCCACGCCGCTTAGTGATGCAATGACAGGGCATCCTATACCGGGAGATCCATCAATAATGGCCAGGCGCGCATCAACTGCTGCCGGCTTCATTTGCTTTTTCACTTCTGTGACAAGCATTCCTGAAGTACCGCTGCCCATTTTGAGTTGTGCTGTTGAAAATACTTTTTCTATATCTGAATACAGCATCAATTCTCCAGCCACCGCAGGTATCAAGGTTATCGCTTCCACTGGGCAAACATACTCACAAACGCCGCAGCCTTCACATGCAAAAGGGTCTACTTTGTGTTTTTTATCTATTGAGATAGCATCAAACCTGCAGTTTTGTCTGCATAGATCACATTCAATACACAGTTCTGAATTTATATCCGCTTTTGGCAGCCCATAATAGTCTGTTTTTACCGGCTCAGAATCCCATCCGGTTATAAGGTGCAGATTAGGCGCATCCACATCACAATCCGCATATGCCTTGGCGTCAGCAAGCTTTATGAATGCGCTTGCTATTGTTGTCTTTCCTGTGCCGCCTTTGCCGCTAAGAATTAGCATTTGTTTCATGCCGCACCTCCTTTGTCACTGTTTTCAGCAAAGAAGAAAACATATCACAATATTTTTCATTTTTATTTACGGCAATTTCTGCATTTGAATTCAATTTTCCAAGTTCAGTGTCAAATGGAATACGGCTTAAAATCTTAATGTTTTTTTCTAAACAGAACTTCTCCGCCGGATTTTCTTCTTCCAGGCATTTATTTAGAACTGCACCAAACGGCTTATTAAACAGCTTTACCAGTTCGTATACCATATTGAGGTTATGCGTACCAAACAATGTGGGCTCAGCTACCAATACACAATAATCTGCATCTTTGATGCTTTCCATTACGATACAGGCGCTTCCGGGAGGGCAATCAATAAAAATCTTTTTATTTGTATCAAGGTTATTTTCAGCAAGTAACTTTTTTATAATAGGAACACCCGATGCTTCACCTGTGTTTAATATTCCTGTGTATATCGTTACCTGATTTGAAGTTCCTTTTTGAACTTTACCAATAACATTTTCTTTCTCCGTTAGTGCCTTTTCAGGACAAAGCATGGTGCAGCCGCCACAGGAGTGGCAGACCTCGTCAAAAACAACCAGTTTATTTTTTATATAGGCAAGTGCATTGAACTTACAAAAATCAACGCATTTTCGGCATCCATCGCATAGTTTATTATTTACCTTTGGAATTTTTACTGATATTTCTTCCTCATGGACACCTTCAGGCTTAAAGAATAGATATCCATTTGGCTCTTCTACATCACAATCTATATATGTCGATGTTTTCGCTGCCGCAGCTAAATTTACCGATACCAAAGTTTTTCCTGTACCGCCCTTGCCGCTTAGCACCGCTATCCTCATATTAATTTCCTCCGTGCCCATGAAAGCCGGCATGAATTTCATCCAGCAAAGAAAGCTTTCCATCATTAAAAGCATCAATATTATCCTTTACTGAAGCGAATGTCGTTTTAAATATTTTAATATCTGCGGATTTGAGTACATCGGCAGCATTTTCTCCGCACCTGGGAGTGAGCAAAACATTTGCCTTGTTATCTACTATCGTTTGTGCCGCTTTAATCCCGGCACCGCCTGCGCTTGATGCCGCACTATTATCAATAAATACACTTTCCTTAGTTTCTGTATCATAAATAAGAAAATAGGGAGTGCGTCCAAAAGATACACACACATTAGACTCCAAAACTTTCTCATCTACCGGAATTGCTATTTTCATATGAATACTCCGTTCCATTAATTTTAATTTCAAATAGTTTTAAATAGTTCATTGATTGCATTACGCAATGCGCTTACTCTCGATCCTTATTACACGTAAAGTGTTGACCCCGCCTATGTTTATGGCAGCCGCGGCCACAGTTATTCCCTAATCCGTCACAAAGCTGGTATTCTCCGCCTTCAATCAACAGCACCTTCCCATTTACTAATGATTCAGCCAACTTTTTTCTAGCCTCAATATAAATGCCTTGAACGGTGCTGCGAGCCACATTCATCAGTTTGGCACACTCCTCTTGTGTAAAGCCCTCTAAATCGATAAGCCTTATGGTTTCATACTCGTCAACTGTCATATTTACATAATTTTTTGCATCTGCAGGTGAATCAAGAGGCCCGAATCTGTTGCTCTCGGGCAAGCAGCAAACTTTTCTCCATTTCATCGGTCTTGCCATTATTTTTTTACCTCAATTTCTAATCAAAAATAACCAGAGCGTCCTCCGGCTATCCCTGATACCCGCTAAAGGGTCCCTAATTGCTTGTCAATAACTTCGAGCTGTTCTTGTAATATTGTTTTTTGTTCATGCAGCAGTTCTTTTTGTGTTTTTGAGGAAGCCGAATTAACTGTAAAACGTCTTTCAAAACCACGGTCGAATCCGCGCCTGCAAGCAAGTCCCATTCCGAAACCTATTCCATATCTTACTGCATTAACATCTGCGCAAAGTCCTAAACCTCTTCCAGTCCTTGATCCGGCACCCATTGGACCGGTTCCATCTCTTCTTGGCACACTATTCACCTCCTTACGGTTTATGACATATGCCATCTATTTTTATTATAGTCGGTTTCTGACATATGTCAATAATTATTTTAGTTAAACTTAAAAAAATGCAGAGGTTTCAGCTATCATTAATTTACTTGCGTAGCCTTATTTCTTTTAATTGCTTTTAATTGAAAGAAAGACTTCCAAACATTGGGAAGTCTTTTTAATAAATCCGGCTTTTAATATTTTTGGCTCAAAATTCAGATATTACTCTTTTTTCTTTTCTATCGTCTTGATCAGTTTGTATGCACCGTATATTCCTCCTGCAATGCCAAGACAAAAAAGGATGAGAAAAAAGATTATGCCGGTTCCCATCTTAACATCCAGCCAATGACCTGCCAAAGCGCCCAGTATGATCGGAGTGATTATTGTCATACCAAGCTGCGAAATAAAGGCTATGGTAACAAGTCCGCTTGCAATGCCGGATAGTTTTTTCTTTTCATTTCCGTTATTCGTATTACTAATCTCAATCAACTCCTTAAGCTCAACTGTCCCTTTCAGAGACTACAGCTCGTTATTTTTTAATTTATCTTAGCATTGTTTCTATCATTTTACAATTTTTTAATGAAGAAACGGCTTCCTTTACAAGGTTTGTTAAAAAGCATATAATATTGTACATAGCTGATCGGAGACGATGGAAAATGAGAAAGTTTTTGATACGGACCTTTATTAAAGACTATGAAAAGGTAAAAAACGTAAGGGTAAGGGAACGTTACGGTATACTTGCCGGTGTCGTTGGAATTATCACCAACTTAATCTTGAGTGCTTCAAAAATCGTTATAGGGCTTCTTGTGAACAGTATTGCCATTATAGCTGACGGAACAAACAATTTGGCTGACATGGCTTCTTCAGCAATCACTTTGATCGGATTCAAAATGGCAGCCAAGCCGAGCGATATAGAGCATCCTTACGGTCATGCCCGTTTTGAGTATTTGACCGGTCTTGTGGTGTCGTTTCTTATATTAATAATCGGGTTCAAGCTCCTCACCGCCAGCTTTGATAAAATTCTGGAACCTGACCCTCTGCAATTCAGCTATATTACCGTAATAGTTCTTATTCTAGCCATCGGTATAAAGATATGGCAGACACGTTTCAATCTAAAGACAGGAGAGGAGATTGACTCCTCTGCATTGAAATCCACCGGCATGGATAGCCGAAATGACGTCATCTCAACGACTGCAGTACTAATCAGCGTTATTCTTGGAAAAATCACCGGTCTTCAGCTTGACGGTTATATGGGATTATTGGTCGCTCTGTTTGTAATGTCTTCCGGAATACAGCTGATCAAGGAAACCTCCAGCCCCTTACTGGGCAAGGCCCCTGATCCGGAACTGGTCAGAGAAATAGAAGAGCGTATCTGTGAGGAGGATGCTGTGTTGGGCATCCACGACCTGGTCGTTCATGATTACGGTCCCGGAAGAATATTTGCTTCAGTCCATATAGAAGTAGACGCTTACGATGACTTGATCTATAGCCATGATATCATTGACAATATAGAAAGAACTTTAAGCGAGGATTTGGGAATCCACTTGGTTGCTCATATGGATCCACTGGAGACCAGAGATCCGCTGACCCAGACATTAAACGAAAAGGTTTCCGATATTTTAGATCCTCTCGATGGAATCGTAGGCTTTCATGACCTGCGTGTCGTAGCAGGCTATTCTCATACCAATATAATTTTTGATATTGTTATTTCGCCGGAATGCAAGCTGACAGAGACTTATATCAGAGATTATGTGGAAAGCGAACTTCAATTAATAGACAATAATTATTATGTAGTTATTACCTTTGATCAAAGCTATGTTCAAAATAACATCTGAAAAAACGGTAGAGAAAGAGGTTGGATCAATAAATAGTATTGACTTTACAGCACCCTGACCATAAAATGGTATATTGTTAATAGACGATATAGTTGTTATTTAGGAATAATAAACCGAAGGAGACGTACCATGAGACTAAGGAAAGAATCGGACGAGATGCCGGAAGAGGAAATACTGCTTATAGCAAAAGTTTCAGATGCCTTGGCTCACCCTGCCAGAATCAAAATTTATAGATTTATCATGCAATGCAACAGAAACAGAACGCCTATATGCAATAAAGATATAGTCGATGCTTTTGATTATTCACAGGCTACCATTTCGCAACACATAAAGAAATTAGTAAATGCCGATTTAATACAGGTAAAAAAGCAGGATAAATTTTCAATGTATTATGCTAATATTGGTAATTTAATGAAATATCTTGATGCAACTAAAAAGTTTGAATGAAAGCAAAAGATACCCGGCTGCGCATAAAAAGCCCCATCTGAAGCACCTGCTTCTTCTTTCTTTGATCCTGGAGAAAGCTTTTATTTAAATGAAGATACATGTAACATTCTCAGAAAATAAGAAGTATTTGAAACTTTCTGACAAAAGGGGCTTGACAAGTGAAACGGTACGTTTTATTATAAGAATATTCAAACTTAAAGTTTTGCATCTAACTAAATACATAATATTTTGCATTAAATTTTTAAGGTGTAAGTCTAAATTATTCACTCGGCTTTCTCGCTGTAATTGAACTGGAATTGAATATGAACCTTGAAAAATAAATAGTTATGCACTTAACTGAAATTTCCGATTCCAAATGAAAAGAATATTCTTATCGTGCTTATCGTGCAATTTCTTAATATCTATCCACGCTTCTTTCAACCTGTAAAAACTATAATGAGTTTTAGAACTGTCCTTTAATTTATATGACGTTGACATAGCGGCATCGCAGCTTTTTGACATTTCAGAATGATGTCACTTACATATACACACATCAAAATACAGTTGGACGTACCTAGCATTCGTTATGGTTATTTACAGCGACAAAAAATATCTCTCATGCCTGTTCCAGAAGCATGACTGTGTAACTAGTTGTAATACTATCGAAAATGCATGCCTTATTTATAGAAGATATTGCGGGCATTATTCTACAGAGTGACCTTGAAACAATGCTCCGCTTTATCTTTAAGAAGTATAAATTTTGAATAATAACCAATTAATATGCGTATTTATTAGTTAACACTGCTAAATCACATAAAATGGTTTAAATAAGTAAAGGGGGTGAAAGAGCGCCAGACGTCCCAGACGTCAGTGATAGATTTAGTAGTAAATATGTTAACTATTAGAACAAAGAAAAAACAAAGATTCAGGACACAAATTTAGCATCATGTAAAGGCAAAAATGTAACGTTAATTCAAAGATTTATTCTAAATAAAGACAAGGAGGGTCTGGAATGACTACAATACCAAAACCGCAAGGGGTAAATGCGTATTTAACAAACAAAAAGTATGACAATATTTTAAAAGTATTGCCTGCAACTATGGAACGTGTAGAAATTATTTTTTTACAGGCTGGAGATGGCATGCTGAAAATCGAGTACGGTTTCAATGAAAGAATGTACATACCCGATTCTATGCGTATAAACGCCGTTGATGAATTACTCCAGAAGAAAAAAATTAAGGGAGTAATCGAAACCGTCCCTACCCTAAGAGCAAATCAAGTTTGGTTTGATCCTACTGTACTCAATATTAACAAATTGATTGACGAAATTACTGAAATCGAAGATAATCTTCCTCCAGTTGCTGATCTTGTTCTTCATTCCCGTCAGGTTCGTTTGCCGATCGCGTTTGAAGACAACGTAACCAAAGATTTTATAAAATATTATGTGGATCATCAACGTGCCGAATCTCCATATATCAATGAAGACTATGGTAACATGGACTATGTTGCACAGTACAATGGATTAAACGGCAAACAGGATATTAAGGATATTGTTCTTAATTCTACATACTATAACAGTGGACATGGATTCTGGCCCGGCGGAGCTTTCTGGTGGAATATGGACCCGAGAGTACAGCTTTATGTCCCAAAATATAATCCTCCAAGAATGCGTACCCATGAAGGCGCCGTAGGAATGGGCGGTCCTTGTTTGTACATTTATTCTACCCCAAGCGGCGGTGGATATCAGCTCTTTGGCAGAACGATTCCTATCTTCCAGTTTTCATTAAAACACCCGCAGTATAAGGATTACGATTCTCCGCTTCTATTTAGGGTTGCTGACCGTTTGAGCTTCTATGAAGTTGACGAAGAGGAAATACTCTATGGCTATGAGCATATTCACAACCAGACAGACTATAAATATGACATTGATTATGAGGGCGAGATAGTTGTTAAGGATTTCATAGAGTGGTACCATTCACCTCAAATTCAAGAAGAAGCTGCTGCATTCAAAAAGAAACAAGCTGAAGCTGTTGCAGTAACTCCAAAACCTTAAATAGAAAACAATAAACCCTATACCTATAATTATGAATCGAATTTTTAAGAGTATATGATGAAGGAGGATATAAAAAATGCTTAAGATATTAAAAGGCGGCATTCAAAGTGTTGTTGAAGACTGGCCAGGAAGAACGGGACGTCTGCGTGATGGAATGGCCTTAAGTGGAGCCATGGATAACGTTGCATGTCAATTAGGTCAGCTTTTAGTTGGAAACCCTATCACTGAAGGCGGAATAGAAGTAACTGCCGGAGGTTTTCAAGCTGAATTCGGAGAGGATGCACTGATTGCTATTACGGGTGCTGATCTTGGTTGCACAATAAACAAACAGGAAGTTCCTTTATGGAAATCCTTTAAAGTAAAAAAAGGTGATGTCATTAAGTTTAAGATGTACAAAGATGTTGGATTCCGTGCATATATAAATGTTGCCGGCGGAATTGATGTCCCAAAATATTTAGGTAGCAAATCTACTTGTCTGTTTGGTGCGTATGGCGGACTTGAAGGACGTGTATTAAAGACTGATGATGTGCTGAAGTTTGGAAAGCCTTATGGCGCTCTTGAAGAAGGTAAAACGGTAAAACAATCAGCAATGCCAAAATACACCAATTACTGGGAATTAAAAGCTATAAATGGTCCGAATTCGAGTCCTAACTATGTTACACCCGAAGGTATGGAGTGGCTGTTTACCAATGTATTTGATGTAGGCGATCAAGCAAATAGAGCTGGTATTTATCTTGGTGGCGTTGATGAAGAATGGTTCTTTGCAGCAAGAGACGTTGGTCACCCATCTAACGTTATTGAGCATCCGTACAACGTTAGAGGAGGCTTGAACGTAGCCGCATCTACTCCTATTCTGTTCCCGTCTGATGGTCCTTCCTTAGGTGGATATATTTGTGTGCTTAGTGTTATTCAGGCCGAAATATGGATGATGGGTCAGTTAATTCCGGGCAGAGATAAGATTAAATTCATACAGACCACTCAGGAAGAGGCTAACGAAGAAAGACTCAAGTACTACAAATGGATGTCTGAAGACAGCATAGAATAATCTAATTGAAAAATATTTCATGCTGCTAAGAAGCTCCTGTGTATGTGATGTATGGAGGCTTAACTAACAGTATTGTTACGATATGGAGGTACTAAAAATGACAGTAAACATGAAAGTTGACATAAATTCTGACTTAGCAGAAGGTTTTGGTAGATGGCCTTTGGATAAATTTGAAGAAGTAATGAAATATGTTACTTCCGCAAACATTGCTACCGGTTTCCATGCCGGCGATCCTGAAATTATGGAAAGAGCTATTCTTTGCGCTAAGGAAAACAATGTCGGCATAGGTTATCACCTTGGTCTTCCTGACAAAAGAGGTTTTGGACGCCGTCAGATGAATATTAGTGTTAATGAAATGAGAACGGATGCTCTTTATCAGTTTGGCGCAATGGATGCATTCTTGAAAGTTCACGATGCTAAAATACAGCATGTTAAACCCCATGGTATTCTTTACCGTATGGTTTATGAATTTGACCAATATACCGAAGCATTCCTTGATACAGTAAAATCATACAACCCAGATCTATTTGTTGTTTGCCCGGCTAATTTCCGCGCATATGAAATGGGTAAAGAAAAAGGCTTAAAGATGGTTGCAGAAGGTCTGCCGGATCTGAGCTATGACACAAACGGCAACTGGGTACTTGAACGAAATAAAGCACCCCGTTCGCCTCAAGAAGTTGCTGATAGAGCTTTGTCTTTTGCTAAAGACAGCAAAATTCAGACATTTGATGGAAAATGGTTCTATATCAAAGCCGACACCGTTTGCATTCATGGTGATGCACCTAACGCTGTCGATGTTGCAAAAACAGTCAAAGAAACATTAGAAAAGAACGGTTTTACAGTTTGTAACTATTTTGAAATGTTTAAGTAAATCGTTAAATCATTAGATAACTATTTGCTCAAAAACAATAATAAAAGAGAAGAAAGAATTAAAAGGAGGAAATGATAATGGCAGATGTATTTAGCCCACTAGCCGGAACTGTTTTCGCAGTAGACTGTGAGGTTGGTCAAAAGGTAGAAGAAGGTGACGTAATATTTATAGTTGATGCTTTAAAAATGGAACACGAAGTAGAAGCTAGCGCTGATGGCACAATCAAAGCTATCAATGTTAAAAAAGGCGACAAAGTTGACACAGACGTAGTTCTAGCTGTTATAGAGTAAAAGCTTTACCTACCGGAAAGCTGGTAATTCCGGTATTAGTCACTTAGATTTAGTTAACAAAAATCTAGAAGTCGGCTAGTCAATTAATGGCTAGCCGACTTCTCACATCACCATGCGTACCGTTTTGATTACTTTCAATGGATTTTATCCTATTCGGAAACAACTTACAGGTTAGTCTTATTCAGTAGACCCTATTTGTGATAAGGCTCATTTTTTATTATTTTAAAGCTTCTATATATTTGCTCCAAAAGGATCACCCTCATCATTTGATGCGGAAAGGTCATCTTTGAAAAAGAAAGACGAAAATCTGCTCTCTCTAGCACTTCTTCTGATAACCCCAAAGAGCCTCCGATGACAAAGGTTATTTCACTTTTCCCCTCTAAAGCCAGGCTGCTTATTTTTTTTGCCATTTTTTCAGAGGTTAATTCTTGACCTTGAATTTCTAAAGCGATAACGTAAGTTTCCGTCTTTATCTGTCTTAATATATTCTTTCCCTCTGTTTCCGTAACAGCTATTTCTTCAGCTTTAGAGAGGTTATCCCGAGCTTTTTCTTCTTTTAATTCGTGTATTGACAATGTACAATATAAGCCAAGACGCTTGCTGTATTCCTGCACAGCCGCTGTCCAATATCTTTCCTTTAGTTTTCCGATACATATAATAGTTATATTCATCTTCTGAAAGCCTTTGTTCTCTATTGCGGTATCTGCGTTTGCGGCAGCTCTATCGTTTCATCCATACTTATCAGTGTGACAGCAAATTTCATTTCCCTACCGGCTCGGAGTGCCGTGAGATGAATCGTGTTACCTGGTCTGTATTTGAATAAAGTACTGATAAGCTGTGACATAGTTTGAACTTTCTCACCTTCGACTTCGATGATTATATCGCCCTCTTTCATGCCAACCTTCGCAGCCGGTGAATCAGAATATATCTGAGTTATATAGACTCCTGTTTTAGCTCCAAGATTGATACCGGGATTACTCTGAAGGAAATCGGCGACATTACCGCCTCTTATACCGATATAAGAACGTTTGAATTCTCCTTTTGTCTTTATTTCATCAACAATAGGCTTAGCCGTATTAATAGGTATCGCAAAACCTAAGCCTTCGCCACTTTGAGCTTTGGCAGAATTGATACCTATAACCTGTCCTGCACTGTTGAGCAGCGGACCTCCGCTATTTCCGGAATTTATGGAAGCGTCGGTCTGAATTAATCCCTCCATCGTCAGTTGAGACTGCCCGTCAGAAACTGTAATAGTACGATTCAAACCGCTTATGACTCCCTGGGTCACACTTCTGTCAAAAGCCATTCCCAGAGGATTACCAATTGCTGCTGCATACGATCCTATTTTTACATCGTCTGAATTCCCAAGCTCAGCTGCGGTCAGTCCGATTGCTTCTGCCTTAACAATCGCCAAATCTATGCTTTTGTCGTACCAAAGAACCGATCCTTCAACCTCATGTCCGTCAGAAAGCTGTATTATTATTTCTTTAGCATTTCCGTCATCTACAACATGTGAATTAGTCAAAATATAGCCCTTCTCATCTACTATGATCCCCGTACCTTCACCGCTCTGGATCCCTCTCTGCTGTCCAAAAAGGCTTTGATAGGTTACTTCTGTACTGGTACTGATCCCGACTACGGAAGGGATTACCTTTAGCGCTATAGCTTCTGCTGTATTAATATCATCATTCGGATTGATCTTTATCTCATTTACAGCATAAGGCCCCAGAATGCTTTGACCATAATACATTGCTGCAAGTCCCCCACCGAATCCGGCTCCTGCAGCAAGAAATACTATCAGTAAAACAGCTAATATCTTTCTTCCGGATTTTTTCCTTGCATTTTTATTAATTTTCTTAGAAACGTCTGAATCATTGTCCTGTGTAAAGCTGCTTTTTTCTGGTTCGGCCGCAAATTCGTTTTTATTTGATAGATTTTCCGGGTCATAATATCGTGTATGTTCTTCTTCCATTCTATTCCCTCCCTTTATTAAATTTCATAGATCAGGCTCAAATCATCCCTTGTTACTATGTTGAGTTTTAAATGCTTTCCTATGTAATAATCAGCTTCTTCTAAAATATTTTTTACGGTTTGATACGCCATTTCAGGGAAATTGTTTTCCCTGCTCAGATGCGCCAGTAACACAAGTCTTTCTTTTCTGCTTTCCGACATTAGCTTCAATATTGTCTCTCCTGCCACTGCATTGGATAAATGCCCCTCTTCTCCTAAAACCCTTTTCTTTAAAAACCAGGGATATCTTCCTATCTTCAGCATATCTACATCGTGATTCGCTTCTAAAACAAGTATGTCTGCATCCTTGATCTCTGAAATAATCTCTTCATTCATACATCCGGTATCCGTTACAATGCTGATTTGTTTCCCCTGTGAAGAAAAGGTGAATCCTACAGGTTCCGCTGCATCATGCGATACACGAAATGATCTAACCATAATTTCGCCTATGGGAAAAGTTTCACCCGTTTCGAAGATTTCTTTTTGAGTATTACATATCTCGTGACTTATTTTACTCCATGTTGCTGAATTAGCATAAGTCTTAATTGTTTTTTCCCTTTTCATTATCATCTGAATGCTTTTCGTATGATCCGAATGCTCATGGGTAATCAATAATGCGGCCAGCTGCTCTCTCGGTGTGCCGGTAGCCTCCAGCCCTTCATAAATTTTCTTGCCGCTGATCCCTGCATCTACAAGAATGGCTGTGTTTTCTGATTTTACTAAATAGCAATTTCCGCTACTGCCGCTGGAAAAGGAACAAAAGCTTAAAGTCATCGTCATTCTCCTTGTTTTAACGAATATATTGATAATTTAATGAATTTTTTCATTGCTCCCAAGCCGTAACATGTTGGATTTTTCCCCCGTTGTATATAATTTTCCAAGTGGGGAAAGCTGTATCTGTTAAGGGGGACTCCGCATCAAAAGCGTTAGAATCAACCCAATAAACCAAGGATATGCCCTGCACATGAATTTTTTCTTCTTCTGTGCTTTCACTCATAAACCGGATCAACGCCGCAATCGCCGGAATCACTTCTTTTTTTATGTCGCTCACTTCGACCGGATTGAGCCAGAAACGCTTCATATCGGTTATTTTACCTTCAGTAACAGTAAGGATCATATAGCTTTCCTCTATTGCATATTCACCCAAATAGTTTTTATAAGTTACCCGGATACTATCTTCTGCTCGCTCTATCTTATCAAAAGTTACGTTTTCGGTCATCAAATTGCATCGCTCAATGAAGTCGGTTGTCAGGGCAATAAGATTATCACCTGTCACTTCTTCAGGCATTAGAGCTTTATGATTTGCCAGTTGTTCTTCGATTATTTCTTGATCTATTTTATCATATTGAACAGTCAATTTTGGCATTCTTTCATGATTTTTAGGAATTTCCGTCTCGACAAAAATGTTTTTGTCCTCAAGAAGCCTGATAGTTGCCACTTTCATCTCTTTTTCATCGCTTTTGAATTGATATTCCCGTAAAAAATAAGTGGCAATCAAAACAAGATTGGTCACAATCAATGCGACAATTAAAATAGTTTTTGCTTTTGTCCAATCCATGCAATCTTTCTCCTTTTAACATTCTGTTCGGTGCTTTAGTTACGCAGACAGAATTGCAGCAGAAAATACAGAATTCTGATTTGCAGAGCTTCTATTTCTTCGTATGGCCAATAGGTTCCGCATTGTATAAATCAAAAAATATATTGATATTATTTATTGAAATGATCCAGGCAGGATAAATCTCTTTTGCCTCTTTATCCGCCATACGGACATATCCAACCTGCATTTTATCTACCGCTGATCCAACGGCTTCAAACATGGAAGCTTGATCGTCCGCAATATAGCTATCTTCTGATGCTTGAATAATATTATAGATATACTCATAATTTTTTGCAATCAGATTAACAGCGGAAAAGGCTGTATCGTCCGAAAATGTTTCAATGGCGTCCAAATCCTCCTGATCAAAATCGATCATATTTCTTTTATAATATGTTACATGTCCATCGATAACATCGATGACAATGGATTCACCTTCTTCATAGAACAAGCGGCTTCCATTTACCTCCATGCCAAAGGTAAACCTAAAACCTTTCTCTTTGTTTGGGTTCAAAGAGACATCCTTTAGGTAGGGTGTCAATTTTGCTCCGTTCAGAGATTTCCATGATCCATGCCTTGCAACGTATTGAACGGCTGTTTCCAATGATTCTAAGAAGCCTTTGTCCATATTGGCGCCGATTTGCTCTTCCTTATATTCAATACTGCCGTCCGTATTAACAATCAGAACTTTTTTACCATAGCTATACATATAAATTACTGTTCCGCTGTCTTCAGTAATCTCCCTTACGAAATCAAAATTGCCACCGAAGAAATTTTCTGCGATGGTGTTTATTTTTTCAGATTGATTAGGATAGGAATCCAGTCGAAACGGGAATTTACTCAAATTTGTATTTATTTCCAGGGGAATAAGCGTATTGTTCTCTACGCCCAAATATGTGCTGGCAGGATAGTAAATATTATAACCCTTACCCTCAATTGCCGCAATAAGCGTTTCAAAATCATGATTATCCATATCTGCAACCAATCGATAGTATTTATTATTTTTACCGTCATAAATAAAAAGATTATTTTTGCTCCCTTCGGAATAGCCGATGGAAGTAATAGTTTCTATAACATCGTAGCTTGAAGGTTTCTTGATTTTAAAGTTAAGAAAGAAATCAACTATTGGAATATCATATGTGAACTCAGCAAGAATAGATCGAAATGTCATTACCTCTTGATATTTTTCATATGGAATTTCTTCTACCAGAATATTTTCTGCGTTCCCAAATTTCTCAATTGCTTTAACCATACAGCCTTCCTCTGTACCGGTACACCAAACATCAGTGTTCCCCGATGAAACAATTGTATAGTTGTCCGCGCCAAAATTTACGATTATCTGATTCGGCTTTATCATATATGAGATGTCGGGGATATCTTCCGCGTCCGCTTGTTTTTGGAATTTAAAACTATCTAAAGATATGTGCCCCCAAAAAAAACATAATAGTAGTATAGTCGATAAAAACAATACTACTAAACTTATGCTTTTAGCTTTTTCAATTTTCGCCTCTGACATGATTTATATCCTTAGTTTCCAAATATATTCTTCAGTAGGTTCTGCAGGAATTGCACGGTTCCTGATTGCCGGGAATTAAATAGATTTGCATCTGTCTCCTCTGTCTTTTCTTTTACTGCAACATAGCTGTCACTCGTATGGGTTTTATTGCCTGAGTTATCCAAGGTATCGATCCTGATACGGTACAGGCCTGGTTTCAATCCATTAATTTGTTTTGTATAAAAACTTAAATTATTACTGCTTGTAAAGTTAGCCGGTATTCCTATGGGCTGGCTGATAAAGCTTGCCTTGTTTACAGTCCCATTTGAGGCGGCCAATGCGTTGATATTAACGGAACTCAGCGTTCCGTTTATCATCTGTTTTTCCTCAAAAACGCTTACTTTAATGCTTTTTGGCTGCGTAAGCTTGACAGATAACAAAATGTTATTAGAATAAACCGTGCTGTTCGATGCAGGGTTTACTAAAGTAACAGAGGGATCTCCGGCTGCACTGGAAACAAACGGGGTGCAAAGCAATGCTATTACTAACACAAAAACAATTGTCATACGTTTTTTCATCCGAAAATTCCTCCTTTCTGCTAATCGTGTACATGAGTTGTATACAATGTAAATGTAAAATCAGTATATCTTATCTATGTTACAAATATGTTACGCAGGTTTTAAGTTAGCTTTACAATAATTTTCTAATTCAGTATACACAAAAAATATTCATACCCTCTTGCTATAATTATGTACTATATCTCTGTTGCTGTACACCCTTTTTTGTAGCGGGTGCGGCTGAAATCAGGTGTTGGATGGGTTTTGTCACTCTTCGCTGAAATTAAGCAAGCATGTTCAGTTGCTGTCAAACACGGTTAAGGATTATGCTACAAGGAATCCTTGCCAGCTACTCATTTTTAAGGCATAATCAAACTATAATGATAACGATAAATGGACCTGCTGAATTAGAGATCTTTACAAATTGTTCAGTTGACCAAAATAGAGGAGCGATGATTTTGAAGGTTGTTAATATTTATACTGATGGAGCCTGCGCAGGCAACCAAAATGAGGAAAATGCGGGCGGATGGGGCGCTGTGCTGGAATATGGAGAGCACCGTAAAGAGCTTTACGGTGGTGAGAAGAACACCACGAATAACCGTATGGAAATGACGGCTCTGTTAAACGCTTTACGTGCACTAACAAAAGATAATTTAGATATCCGGGTCTTTTCAGACAGTTCCTACCTTATGAATTGCTTCCGTGAGAAGTGGTACGAAAACTGGTATCGAAATAATTGGAAAACTTCAAAAAAAACCGATGTGGAAAATCGTGATCTTTGGGAGTTGCTTTTTTCGTATATCAGCAAGCATTCAATTGAATTCTACAGGGTAAAGGGACATGTAAACTTAAACAGTAAGAATTTGAACATTGCACCGGTTTATAATAAATTTGTCGCATGGAACGGGTCAAATTTTACTATGGATGATTTCCTCTATATAACCAAAATGAACAATCGGGCGGATGAACTGGCCAACCAAGGCGCAGAGAGTGTCAGATAATTTTAGCAACAACAATAGCAATATCGTCATATATAGGTTTTTGTGTGAAGCTTTCAACCTCATCGATTATTTTATTCACCAGTGATTTTCCATCCATGCGAATATTGTTTTTTATAATCTCTAACATTCTTTCTGTTTCAAATGGCTCATTATCTGAATTGCGGGCTTCTGTAATACCGTCCGTATAAAGGATAACTCTGTCACCTGTTTCAACGGGCACCTTAACCAGCGAATGTTCAATCTTATCCATAAGATTACATACGGGCATCCCTGTCACATGGATCTCTTGCAATTCTCCATTGCGTTTTACAACTATCGGCAAGCCATTATGCCCTGCATTAAGGAAACAGACCTCTTTGCTTTCTTTATTATATAAGCAGAATAAAATCGTTAAATATTGCTCCTTATCAATTCTAAGCTCCAGATAATTTTTATGAAGCAACTCTAAAATTTCATTAAAATCCGTCTTCTTGTATCCACTCTGCCCCCGAAGCATCTGTCTCAAAAACATAGTGAATAGGGAGGATGTGATCCCATGTCCTGACACGTCTGCTATGTACAATAATGATTCTGTGTCATTCATCCTTATGATGTCGTATAAGTCTCCCCCCAAATCTTCGCTTGGGCGATATAAGGAGTTAATTTCCAAGGCATTCCAATATTCACCGTCTAATGGCAATGCACGGTTTTGTATATGCTTCGCAAAATCAATGTCCGCTTTTAGCTTCTCGTAGTGATTCATCAGCTCGTCCTCCATTTTTTTCTGGTCCGTGATATCATGGATCAGCTCTATAGAGTAGTTCTGTCCCCCTTCCGTGTTTACCGGAGAAGATATGACATTATAAAAGTTGTCTCCTATAAGTACGCACTTTGATTCTGGCTGCCCTGTTTCAATGGTTTCACTTGTTACACAATGCTCACATTTTTTACTTCTTCCAAATAAGGAATAACAGACCTGCCCCAAGGTATGTCCAAATGTCTCTCTCATTCTCTTATTCATATAAATCACCTTATGGTCTGCATCCATAACTCTGACCATATAGTCCATTGATTCGATGATTTCTTTCATTATGAGTCGCTTATCTCTGATTGTCATATTCTTATCCTCCTTATTTTGCTGCTCCATTTAATGATATGGTTCTTGTCAGAGATGTTTTATTTCTTACTTTCATTTACAAGAAATTCCAATGCTTCTATATAAGAATTTACTCCTTTTCCCCAAAGCTGCTTTAAACAAACGCTCTTGATCACTGATATCTTTCGAAAATCCTCCCTGTTGTTGATGTCGCTCAAATGTACTTCTACAGTTGGAATCCCAACCGCAGCAATAGCATCGCGAATTGCAATACTATAATGTGTAAACGCGCCCGGATTTATAACGATACCATCCTTCTTGCCATAACAATCATGAATCTTATCTATGATATCACCTTCGTGATTTGACTGAAAAAAATCGAGGTTGAGGTCAAGTTCCCCCCCTTTTCGCGCTATCTTTTCATTTATTTGATCCAAAGTGAGATTCCCGTATATATCGGGTTCTCGAATGCCGAGCATGTTCAGGTTTGCCCCGTTTATCACCTGTATCCTCATCATCGTTTTTTCCTTATCTCTATTTTATATGCGCAATAGAAATCTATAATCAGTAGATTTGTTATATGGTTTTATTGCTATTTTTTAATAGTATATCACATTTTTTGTAATTGGTATACGGCTTCAATTGCAGCATAAATATCTTTTTTTGTATTATATGGTCCAACACTCATACGTACTGTACCCGTTTCATATGTTCCTATCGTTTTATGCGCCAGACCTGCACAGTGAAATCCTCCTCTTGCAGCAATTCCATAGACGTCGTCTAGCTTATCGCAGACCTCCTCGCAACTTCTGCTATTAATATTGAAGGAAACGATTCCGGCTTTTTTCCTGCAGTCATTCGGTCCATAAACGGTTACATTTCTCATGCTTCGCAAGCTTTCATCCAGAGTTTGAATCAGTTCCTCCTCATATGCTTTGATGTTTTCCACTCCCATATTTAGAATATACTTTATACTATAACCTAATCCGACAATTCCCGGTACATTAATTGTTCCTGCTTCATAACCTTCCGGAAAATCATCGGGTTGAATCAAATCTCTTGACTTTGTTCCCGTACCGCCTTCCTTTAGCGGTCTTAGCTTAACTCCTTCCCCAGCGAAAAGGAAGCCTGTTCCCATGGGCCCCAACAAGCTTTTATGTCCGGGGACGGCAAGCATATCAATATTCATTTCTTTCACATTAATAGGCAGACAACCGGCACTCTGTGCTGCATCAACCATGTATATCAGGTTTCGCTCCTTTGCAAGGTATCCAAGCTCCTTGACCGGCATAATTGTTCCGGTTACATTTGATGCGTGAGTGCAAACGATCATCTTAGTATTATCCTTAATCTCTTTTCTTACGGTCTCCGGATTCAGCATTCCATATTTATTGCAGCTAATAATCGTTGTTCCTATATCGTTTGATTCCAGTGATTTTAACGGTCTAAGAACAGAGTTGTGTTCCATTGAAGTGGTTATTACATGATCCCCTCTCTCCAATACGCCTTTAATCCCCAAGTTCAATGCGTCCGTAGTATTCGCTGTGAAGATGATTCTGCTGCAGTCATCAATATGAAGCAGCTTACCGAGATCTTTTCTAACCTTATATATTTCCTCTCCGGTCCTCATAGACATTCTGTGCCCTGAACGTCCAGGGTTTCCGCAATAAGTTTTAATACATTCATTCATAGCATGGAGCATACCCTTTGGCTTCGGAAAACTGGTTGCTCCATTATCCAAATATATCATACTGTACCTCCGCACGTAATTTGAGCTGATAGCAGCCCTCGTTTATATTATGCAGTGTACGTCAATTCTGCCCACACTCCTCCTTCAGATTTCGCTTCAAGATTGACACCCTTGTTGTTTCGCTATGTACTTCCCGCTACCAGGCAATAAAATAGTGTTTCACGTGAAACACTATTTTGATTGTCTTATTTTATATTGAACAACGGCGTTGCTCCTCCGCTTCTTAAGCGGCGGAGTACCAATTAACAGGCTGTCAGTGGCGTGTACAATCCCCGGCCGGCGCCTGCGGTTTATAACAGGAGCTTATTCCTTATTATTTCAGACTCATCAGCAATTCCAGCAGTCTCTCAAGTTCGTCTCTGCTATAGTATTCAATTTCTATTTTTCCTCGCCTTGCTCCTTGATTGATTTCAACCTTTGTTCCTAAAGCAAGCCTCAAATTCTCTTCCATACTGGTTATTTCTTGATTTTTTGATCTTGGTTTTGGTTTTACAGGTTTATTGGACAACCTTTCATTTTCCATATTAGCAAGCTCTTCCGTCGCCCTGACGGAGAGGTTTTCTTTTATAACACGATTAGCAATATGTATTTGTATTTTTTCATCCTTGATTCCCGCTATTGTTCGCGCATGTCCGCCAGTAAGGTCTCCATGTATTATCATATCCTGTATTTCTGTCGGCAGCTTAAGCAATCTTAAAGCGTTTGATATATAAGGTCTGCTTTTTCCAATACTTTTTGAAACCTCCTCTTGTGTCATTTCAAAACGAGAAATCATTTGATTTAAAGCTTCCGCTTCCTCCATTGGATTCAGGTTTTCTCTTTGCATATTCTCTATTATTGATACGAGGAAATTTTGTTCTTCGTCCAGCTCTCGAATGATACAGGGGACTTCTCGCAGGGAAGCTCTTCTCGCTGCACGCCAGCGTCGTTCCCCTGCAACAATTTCATAACCTGCATCTGATGGCCGTATCAATATCGGCTGAATAATACCGTGCGTCTCAATGGATTTTGCAAGCTCTTCTATCTTGTCTTCCTGAAAATCCTTTCTCGGCTGTTTTACATTTGGCTTGATCTCATTGATGTCAACAAAAAAAATACCTTCCTGCGCTTCTGAAGGTATGTCTAATTCTCGTGTGGATATTTCTACGTCATTAAATAATGCCTCCAGCCCTTTTCCCAGGCCTTTGTTTTTTTTCTCCGCCATTAGCGTTCACCTTCCAGCTCCAAGAATTCCTCTGCAAATTCTGAATATGCCTCAGCCCCTCTGGATTTTGGATCATATTCCATAATAGGCATACCGTAACTTGGTGCTTCTGCAAGACGCACATTCCTTGGAATTACAGTAGTATACACCTTCTCCTTAAAATATTTCTTTACTTCCTCTACAACTTGTATGGATAAATTGGTTCTCCCGTCAAACATGCTAAGAATTACACCCTGAATTTCAAGCTTTGGGTTCATGTTTTTCTTTACCAGATCAATAGTACTCATCAGCTGGCTTACACCTTCCAGCGCATAGAATTCACATTGAATCGGAATCAGCACACTGTCAACGGCAGTTAGTGAGTTTATCGTCAGCAAGCCCAGAGAAGGCGGACAATCTATAAAGATATAATCATATCTGGACTTAATCTTATTCAATGCTTTTTTTAAGCGTTTCTCGCGGCCTTCCAGCTGCACGAGCTCGATTTCTGCTCCGGCAAGCTGTACACTTGCAGGAATAATGTCAAGATTTTTTACCCTCGTTGGAATAATTGCATCTCCAGGTTCTATTTTGTCACTAAGCAGAACTTCATACATTGTTCGATTCAGTCCTTTTTTTGATATACCCATACCACTTGTTGTATTTCCCTGCGGATCAATATCTAAAATAAGTATTTTTTTCCCTTTTAACGCCAGACAGGCGGCCAAATTGATATTCGTTGTTGTTTTTCCAACGCCGCCTTTTTGATTGAATATGGCTATGGCTTTTCCCAAAATATTACCCTCCTAAATGTATTGATATCTCTACACTACATTAGTCTTGCTAAACAACTCAGAAAAGCTACTATTCAATAATTATAAGATTTCTGAATTCACAAATTATTATGAACTTTATGCATTCAGCTCGCTCCTAATTATCCGACATATTTTATTATATACCATGAACAACTAATTCTCCATGTTTTTTTTAGAAAAAGTATAAATTAAATATGAATAAACGTTACTGTTCACAGCCTTTTATGCCGGGTGTGGCTGAAATCAGGTATTGGATGGGTTTTGTCTCACTCTTCGCTGAAATTGTGCAGCATGTTCAGTCACCGTCAAACACGGTTAAGTTATGATTTGTTTGACAGTCTGAAAATGGCGGGATAAGGCATACATGGCTTATTTGAGGCAAGCTTAGGATCAAAGCAGTCCTGTTTTTTACTTAAATTACTAAAGCCATATTTAAAGGAGGGCAGCGGCAGTCCCTCTGCGCTCCTTTTTCTATCTAATAGGAAATGATATTTTTCTATAGGAAAAAAAGGTTTCACGTGAAACGTTTCACTTGAAACCTTGTATAAAACATATTGTATTTTCTCTTTATTTACGACATCTTAATCTGCAAGCAGCAACTTGTTATTGTTTTCCTTTTTTGGTATCACTATCCTTACCTCTAAATATTCTCCTTTGTCCTCTTGATAATATTTAGCACTTTTCTCTACTTCTGATATGCTCTGAAAAGCTTTTTTTAAAGTATTTAGATAAATCCTGTAATTGATAAACCTGAGCTTCTCACCTTTTCTTTTTTCTTCCTCCTGCTTTGTTAACACATCTGTTATCAGCTTCTCCGCTTGCTTTACATTCAGATTGTGTGTAATTATCCTTTCTAGAATTTGCTTCCTAATTGCTTCGTTTCCGACCTTCAGCAAGGCTCTTGCATGCCTTTCTGTCAACTGATTCTCAGCAAGTACCAGCTGAATATCGGGAGGTAAAGACAGTATTCTAATTTTATTGGAAATGGTAGATTGCTGCTTGCCAACTCTTTGTGCTATCTCCGTCTGAGTTAGTCCGTAATCATCAATTAAGCGCTTGTACGCTGCTGCTTCTTCAATATAGTTCAAATTTTCTCGCTGTACATTTTCTACAAGAGCCAGCAAAGCGGAATCCTTTTCGTCTGCATCCCGAATTATTGCCGGTATCTTCTTTAGCCCGGCCAATGACGCTGCTCTCAATCGTCTTTCCCCAGCAATTACTATGTAAATCCCCTTACCATTCCTCTTTACAATAATCGGCTGAATAACACCAAATTCCTTTATTGAATCACATAGCTCCAACAATTCTTTATCTTCAAATGACTTTCTTGGCTGATCTGGATTTGCACTGATCAACTCAAGCGGTATTTCCATCTGGTCAGCTTTCCTTAAAAACATGTTTACCCTCCTCTCTACTGAGTATTTGCTTCTCTTTTTATAGTAACAGCTTGCTTGTCCAATAGGAAAGCTGTTTCCTTCAACAAAAACCCTCTGAAATCATCATTTCAGAGGGTCTTTCGCGGGAGTTCCTGCTTTTCTTGGATATTTCGATAGCGTCATTTTAATTTTTTTAATCATCAGTATTTTATGATCCAGACCAAATCCTTCTATATGAATGCTTTGGCTTTCCTCCAGATGTCCGCCGAGCTGTCTTATGGCATTCAGGCTAGCTTCCTGTTCTTTCTCTATGCCTTCGCTTTTATATGCCGCAAACCAGCCTCCGACTTTAACAAAAGGAAGGCAATATTCCGATAAAACTGCAAGGTTGGCGACTGCTCGAGAGACACACAGATCAAATTGCTCTCTGTACTCTTTCTTATGTGCGGAATCCTCAGCCCTTCCGTGCAAAAAAGCTACATTGCTCAAACCTATTTCACGTGAAATCTCATCAATAATTTTGATTCTCTTATTCAAGGAATCCATCAATAAGAATTCCTTTTCCGGATATATTATCGCAAGGGGTATACCGGGGAATCCTGCTCCGGTTCCTACATCTATTATCTTTTTCATTTTTTGGATTTGAGAAAAGCCGCAAATCGCGACAGAATCTATAAAATGCTTTGTTTCAAAGTGTTCTTTATCTATAATCGATGTAAGATTGATCCTTTTATTCCAATTTAAAACCAAATCCATATATCTTTGAAATTTTTCTAAAGTATCCTTTTGACAGGACACCCCGAAAAGCTCCAGGGCCCTCGCCAGTTTTTCCATCAATATAGCTCTCCATTAATTCTTGTCCTTGATTTTGTTCTTTCTTTTTTGCTTTTCCAGGTGAATCAGCAGAACGTTGATGTCGGCAGGAGAAACTCCGGAAATTCTGGAAGCTTGTCCTATTGAGACAGGTTTCATCATATTCAGCTTTTGCATAGCTTCTATTCTCAATCCGTCTATTTTACCATAGTCTAAATTGGAGGATAGCTTTCTGTTTTCCAGCTTTTTAAACTTTTCAACCTGCTGCAGCTGTTTCACTATATACCCCTGATATTTCATTTGTACTTCCAGCTGCGTTGCGCCAAGTCTTGATATCATGGGTCTATCAGGATCGATCTCGCTGAGAATCTCGTAATTCAGTTCCGGTCGTTTTATCAGCTCTGCAAGGGCTGTCCTGTTTTGAATCGGTGTGCTGTTGTGCTTTTGTAAAAAATCGTTTACCTGACTCGGAAGAACAAATGTCTTTTTTAATCTTTCACTTTCTTTTTCTACGAGATTTTTATTATTTATAAACCTTCGGTATCTATCCTCCGTGGCCAGACCTGCACAATATGATTTTTCTGTAAGTCTGACATCCGCATTGTCCTGCCTCAATAATAATCGGTACTCGGCTCTCGAAGTCATTATTCTATAGGGCTCATTGGTTCCTTTCGTCACCAAGTCATCTATGAGCACTCCGATATAGGCTTCTGAACGATCCAGCAAAAAAGGTTCTTTTCCATTCAGCTTCAAAACAGCATTCATACCGGCGATCAATCCCTGTGCTGCTGCTTCTTCATAGCCTGAACTTCCATTAAGCTGTCCGGCACAATATAGATTTTCTATTTTTTTATGCTCCAGCGTCGTTTTTAATTCCAATGGATCTATACAGTCATACTCTATCGCATAAGCTGGCCGTACGATTTCCATATTCTCCAATCCGGATATGGTGCGGTAAAAATCGATCTGAACATCCTCCGGCATACTGCTGGACATGCCCTGGATATAAACTTCGTCAGTTTCTAAGCCCTCAGGCTCAATAAAAATTTGATGACGTTCTTTGTCTGCGAATCGTTTCACCTTATCCTCAATAGATGGGCAATATCTCGCTCCGATTCCTTCAATTTGTCCGCCAAATAATGCAGAACGGGAAAAGTTATCGCTAATCGCTTTATGAGTATTTTCGTTGGTATAAGTCAACCAACAGGGGACTTGATCTTTTTGCAGATCGTCGTTCATGAAGGAAAAAGGTATAATGTTTTCATCGCCTGGCTGCTTTATCATTTTGCTGTAATTCAAGGTTCTTCCCAATGCTCTGGCCGGAGTGCCTGTTTTAAACCTTCGCATATTCAGACCATAGAGTTTCAGGTTTTCGGCTAATTCAACAGATGCGGATAAGCCGTTCGGTCCGCTTTCATAAGAAAATTCTCCGATAAAAATCCTGCCGCGCAAAAACGTTCCGGTTGCCAAGATAACTGCGCTTGCCCGGTAAGCAGCTCCTGTTTTTAAAATAACGCCTTTCGCTGCGCTATTTTCTATCAGAAGGTCCACCACTTCTCCCTGCTTTAAATCAAGGTTTTCCTGGTTTTCCAAAGTCTTTTTCATCTCCAGATGATATTTTTCTTTATCCGCTTGGGTTCTGAGAGAATGAACTGCCGGTCCTTTTGCCGTATTCAGCATTCTGCTCTGTATGAATGCTTTATCAATATTAATCCCCATTTCGCCGCCAAGCGCATCTATTTCGCGGACCAAATGTCCCTTACCTGTTCCGCCTATAGAAGGATTACAGGCCATCATCGCTACAGACTCAAGGGTGATGGATAGTATCAATGTTCTTTTTCCCATCCTTGCTGCCGCCAGTCCTGCTTCACAGCCGGCATGACCTGCGCCGACAATGACTGCATCATATTCATCTAAAATAACATAATTCATGTTCTTTCCTATTCTAAAAACTGCGGTGAGTTTGAGGATGATTTATTTGCGTTATTTTCCTAAACAAAACCTCGCAAAAACCTGATCAATAATATCCTCCGTTACCGCTTCTCCGACAATCTCTCCCAAAAGCGCCCAAGCGCGCCGTACATCGACTTCTATGAAGTCCAACGCCTCTGTATTTTCCGCCATCTTATAGGCGTCTGCAACTGCTTCTCCTGCTTTTTTAAGAAGCTCCATATGTCTTACGTTTGTTACAAGCAGGCTCTCCTCTTGTTTTACTTCGCCTCCGTAAACCATACCGGCGATTTCATGCTCTAAATCATCTATGCCTATATCCTGTTTTATAGCTGTCTTTAAAATCTTTGCCTTCGGCAAATATTCTCTCAGCTTTTCCTCGCCTACTTGCTGCCCCAGGTCAATCTTATTTATGAGGGCGATTGACCTTCTTGTCCCAATTGTCATCATGATGCTTATATCTTCATCCGTCAGCTCAGCGCTGCCGTCAAGAATGAATATTATCAAATCCGCGCGGTTAAAGGCTTCTTTGCTTTTTTCGATGCCTATCTTTTCTATCGTATTTTCTGTCTCTCTGATTCCTGCAGTATCTGTCAGCCTAACCGGAATATCTCGAATGCTGATAACCTCTTCTATGGTATCCCTTGTTGTTCCTGGAATTTCTGTTACAATCGCTCTTGTTTCTTTTAGCATTGCATTCATTAAAGATGATTTTCCTACATTGGGTTTTCCTATGATCGCTGCGTTGAGCCCTTCCCTTATGATTCTGCCTGTGTTTGCTGTAGACATTAATCTTTCAATCATATCGCCAATTTGCGATAAGCTATTTTTTAATTTATTATAGGTCAAAAATTCTATATCCTCATCTGGATAATCGAGGTTCACGGTTATGTCCACCAGCAGATCCATCATGACCTGTCGGATTTCCTTTACTCGCTCAGATAATGCACCTTCCATCTGGGTCAAGGCAACATCAAAGCTCTTATCCGTCTTCGCTCTTACAATATCTATCACTGCTTCCGCTTGAGAAAGATCGAGCCTTCCGTTCAGAAATGCCCTCTTCGTGAATTCGCCCTTTTCAGCCAGCCTTGCGCCGTTTCTCAATGTCAAAGCCAAGGTTTTTCTCAGCGCGACAATGCTTCCATGACAATATATCTCTACTACATCCTCTTTAGTATATGTTGCCGGAGCTTTCATAAAAACCGCAAGAACTTCATCTATAACCTGATTGTTAGCAGGATCTATGATATGGCCATAGTATAATCGTTTATTGGCGATAGGCTTTATGTCTTTAGTATACTTTGATACAAAGATACTATCCATAATGTTTCGTGCCTGGCTGCCGCTCATTCTAATAACACCGATACCTCCCTCGCCGTAAGCTGTCGCGATAGCGGCAATGGTATCCTCCATTTAATCTCCCTCTCTCTGTCGCACAGGTTTTTTTCAGTACGCTGCCCGTATCACTAAAAATGATTAAAAAGGCTCCCTTAATTCAGTTTTAAGACAGCCTTGTTTTTTGATATTATTTCAGCCCGATGATCACTCTTCTGTATGGTTCTTCCCCTTCACTCCTGGTGATAATTTTCGGATTTGATTGAAGTGTGGCATGGATAATCTTTCTTTCATAAGAGTTCATAGGTTCTAATCTTACATTTTTACGGGTTTTAATCACTTTATCAGCCAATCTGTTAGCAAGCTGTTCTAACGTTCTTTCTCGTTTTTCTCTGTAATGCTCGGCGTCTACAACCACCCTTAGATATTTATCCTTATCCTTATTCACTACAAGGCTTGTCAGGTATTGAACCGCATCCAGCGTCTGCCCTCTTTTACCGATAATGGTTCCTGAATCTTTTCCGTCCATATCAACATATATACAGCTATCGTTTCCTCTGACCCTTATTCGTAAGTTGAGACCCATCTTCTGCGTAGTATCCTTCAAAAAGGATTCGGCTATATGACCGCTTAATTCTTTTAGATCGTCCGGCTTTTCTCTTACGGAAAAGCTATCGTCTACAGCAATATCATTTGTATATTTTTTACGTCCTGGTTTTCTCTCTTGCTGATCTTTCTTTTCCGGTCTGTTTTCTTGCGCTTTCTTTTGAGAAATTTCCGGTTTCCTGGAAATTTCATATCTTTGAATATTATCTTTTTCTTCTTTCCCGGGGATTTCATTCCTTTGAATACTGGCTTTTTCTTCCTGCTCATATATCAATTCCGGCTTTTTTTCTACTCTTACTTTTGCCAGCTTTGATCCGATTCCGAAAAACCCCTTTGTCGGTTCTTCCAAAACCGTTACATTGACTTGGGCGGCTGTAAGCTTTAAATCTATCAGGGCAAGACGAGTAGCTTCTTTAACATCCTTGCCCCATTTTTCTGAAAAATCCATTTCTGTATTTCCTCCATATTATTTTTAACTTTTTTCTATCAGTCTCTTTTTCCATTTGTTCAGCCCTGCTGATTGGAATATCTGAATAAAGGTTCCGATAAACCAGTACAAGGTCAGTCCGGCTGGGAAAGATCTGCCCATCCACACTATCATGATCGGGAAAAAGTATTGCATCATTTTCATCATCCCTGCCATGGAGTTTTCTGACATTCCTGCGTTCTGATGCTGTGTCAATCTGAAAGAAAAAAATGTGCTTATTCCGGCCAGTATAGGTAAAATCCATGGATCTGGCTGGCTCAAATCCGGTATCCAAAAAAATGCTTCATGTACTGCCATCAGCATTGTCTCGCTTTCAATAAATACCATGGGATTTCTAAGAAGCGCAAATAAACCGAAAATGATAGGCATCTGAATAAGCATAGGCAGACAGCCTCTCATCGGATTAAACTTTTCTGTTTTGTAAAGCTCAACCATTTTCATGTTAAGCATTTCTTTATCATGTGCATATTTATTTTGCAGCTCTTTCATCTTAGGCTGAACGCTTGCCATTCTTGCTGAATGCTTTATCTGATCTGCATACAATGGAAATAGTATAGATCTAACTATAACCGTAAATATAATCAACGTAATGCCGTAGTTTTCTATATAGTTATACAAAAAGCTCAACAGCATCCCCAGAGGCCTAGATATAAATCCTATTATTCCATTCATTCAATATCCTCCTGTCACTCATTTCAAAGGGTCGTAACCACCCGGATGAAATGGGTGACATTTCAAAATTCGCTTTATTCCAAGAAAACCGCCTTTTAAGGCTCCATATTTTTCTACCGCCTGCAAAAAATATTGTGAACATGTCGGATAAAATCGGCAGTTCGGCGGGAACATTGGTGAAATAAACTTTTGGTATCCTCTGATGAGTATTATTATTATACTTTTCAAAGCACAACACCTGTTTGCCTGTCATCTTCTTTTTTCTTTTTAAGGATGCCGGGCTTCTTAAGTGCAGCTTCCATTGACTTCTTTACATCCGCACATTTTAGATTATTGATTGTTTTTCGGGCTATCCAAATGAAATCATAGCCGCTTTCCAAATTTTGCTCGAATTGTCTGTAGCTTTCTTTCATAAGTCTGCGCGCTCTGTTTCTACAAACGCTGTTACCAACCTTTTTACTGGCCAGAAAGGCTGTCCTGTTATAGGGAAGATCGTTTCTTTTATAAAATAAAACGATGTATCTTTCTCCGACTGATTTTCCCTTGTTATAAATTGCAGAAAAGTCCCTTTTTCTTCGCAAAACGTTTGGTTTTAACATTTACTTCCTCGTGCAAAAGGTTAGAAAAAAATCCAAACCTCTAAATAAAAAGACCCCTTTGCGGTCTCTATGCAGAAAGTCTCTTTCTTCCCCTTGCTCTTCTTCTCTTTAAAATATTTCTACCGTTTTTTGTACTTGCCCTTTTTCTGAAGCCATGTTCTTTTGCTCTCTGCCTAACCTTAGGCTGATATGTCATTTTCATTTTTTTCACCTCCTTTACCGGCTCACCCAATTTGTGAAAGAAATTGATAGCAAACTCCTATTGCACAATCTTAATTTAGTTTTGTGCATAACTGCCTTGTAATTATACCTTCAAAGGCTTTTCCTGTCAATATTTTTGTGTCCTCATCAAAGCATAAAAAACTCTATATAACTAAATAACTAAAATGATAATTCAAGATATAGTTGTTGCTGTGAAAAGTTTGCACAAAGTTACTCACAGATAGTGGACAAGCCCTGGAACAAAATATTTTTCGCGAAATTATTATTAAGTATTGCCTGTGGATAACTATTTTTGTTATGATATGATATAATCATAAGTTACGTAGTGCCATAAATTATTTTTAGTCAAAAAGGAATGCTGTAATGGAAAATCTTAATGCTAATTGGGAAAAAACTTTAGAACTTCTTAAACCAGAACTTACTGCTGTAAGTTATGATACATGGGTCCATCCCCTTTCTCCAGTAAAAATTGATAATAAAGAAAACCTATTATATCTATCTCTTTACAATGATATGGCAAAATCCATATTAGAGGGCAGATATATAACGATAATAGAAAATGCCGTAAAAGAATCTTTTGGAAAAAAGTTGAAGGTGGTTTTCGTTTATAGTGAAGAACATTCTATTGACCAGGAGGTTTTCAATTTATCTGATGAGCTTTACCTTAACCCAAAATATATTTTCAATACTTTTGTTGTAGGAAATAATAACAGATTTGCACATGCCGCTTCGCTTGCTGTAGCTGAAGCTCCTTCAAAAGCATATAATCCTCTTTTTATTTATGGAGGCGCAGGCTTGGGAAAAACCCATTTAATGCATGCCATCGGGCATTTCATACTTCAACAGAATCCAAAGACAAAGGTTCTATATGTTTCATCGGAAATGTTTACCAACGAGTTAATAAAAGCGATTCGAGAAGATAAAAATGTTGAATTCAGAAATAAATACAGAAATATCGATGTGCTTCTTATTGACGATATCCAGTTCATAGAAAAAAAAGAAAGAACACAGGAAGAAGTTTTCCATACCTTCAACACACTTTATGACGCAGATAAGCAGATCATCTTATCCTGCGACCGTCCGCCAAAAGAAATTACAACATTGGAAGAAAGGCTCCGTTCAAGATTTGAATGGGGTTTGATTGCTGATATCCAGCCGCCTGACTATGAAACAAGGGTAGCCATTCTTAGAAATAAGTCAGAGCTGGAAGGGTTGGAAAGTACAGAAAACCTTCTTGAAGTTATCGGTGTAATCGCCGAAAAAATACATTCCAATATACGTGAATTAGAAGGCGCTTTTATACGCGTTATTGCTTACGCGAATCTTACCAATCAGAAAATAACGAAAGATCTGGCAAGGGAAGTATTAAAAGATGTCTTTTCTTCACATAATCGTCCTGTTACACCTGAATTGGTGAAGAAGCTTGTTTGCAAACATTTTAATATTAAACAAGCTGATATGGAATCTTCCAAGCGTTCCAGAAACCTGTCATATCCGAGACAGATCGCTATGTATCTATGCAGAAATATGACGGATCTTTCTCTTCCTAAAATTGGAGAAGCCTTTGGAAACAGAGATCATACTACCGTTCTGCACGCATGCGACAAAATTTCCGGTGAATTGAGGGTAAATGAATCATTAATGGATATTATAAATAACCTTGAAAAATCTATTAAAGAGGACTGATGCTTGATTTTTTTCACTTTTTCATTAGATAAATTATTCACAATATTAAATACTAATTTACATTCTTTTCAACAAGTATAAATTCAGTCAAATGCTTTAATTTAACTTATCCAAGAAGTTATCCACAAATCCACAGGACCTATTACTATTACTACTAAAATAAAATATAAGAAAGATGAGGAATTCCTATGAAATTTTCCTGTAACCAACAAACTTTATCCAAAGCTTTAAATACTGTTTCAAAAGCGGTTACATCCAGAACAACAATACCCATATTAAAAGGGATTCGTTTAGAAGTTGATGATAAAAATACATTGAAGCTTTCTGCTTCTGACCTCGATCTAAGCATTGAAAGAAAAATGGAAATAGCTGCGGAAGAAACAGGCTCTGTTGTAGTATCTGCAAAATTGTTCAGTGATATTATACGAAAGCTTCCCAACGAAGAGATTCAAATTGAAGAGATGGAAGATAATAATATAGTTATAAAATGCTTAGCATCAGAATTCACTGTAGTCGGGCAGCCGGCGGATGAATTCCCCGATATTGGAGAAATAAAAGAAGAAAAACAAATTTTAATTGATAAAGATATTTTAAAAGATATGATAAAAAAGACTTCTTTCGCTGCAAGTATCGATGAATCAAAAGGTATCATTGTTGGTGTACTGATAGAAATGGAAGAAGACTCCCTTAATATGGCGGCTCTGGATGGTTTTAGAATGGCCATTACCAGAGAGGCTATGATCAATGAAGAAAAGAAAAAAATAATAATATCAGCAAGAATTCTAAATGAAATCAATAAAATAATGATTGAAAATGAAGAAAATAAAGATATTTTTATTATACTTGAAGATAAAAAAGCACTATTCCTGATAGGAGAAACAAAAATTGCGCTTCGTTTACTAGAAGGAGAGTTTATAAAATATAAAGAAATTCTGCCGAAAGAAAAACAGTGTAAGGTAATTATTAACAGAGTAGATCTGCTTAATAGTATAGAAAGAGCTTCACTCCTTGCGAAAGAAGGAAAAAACAACTTGATAAAAATGTCTATTTTCAGGGATAAAATGATAATCAGGTCTCGATCAGAGGAAGGAAATGTAAAAGAAGAGATTTTTGTTGATAAGGATGGTACAGACTTAGATATAGGATTTAATTCTAAATATATACTTGATGTTTTAAAAGTTGTTAATGATGAAGAAATAGTAATGGAATTCAATACCAGTGTAAGCCCTTGTATGATAAAGCCTATGGAGGGAAATGCGTATGAATATTTAGTGTTACCTGTCAGGATTTCATCAAATTGAAGATGAAAATTCGCCGGCATCACTGAAGCAGCGGATAGGGTGTTATAAGGAAACGCATAAATGTATCTAAAAAAAATAGAGTTGAAAAACTTTCGGAATTATGAAAAGCAAGAAATCCTATTTGATGAAAAAATTAATATAATTACCGGAAAAAATGCCCAAGGAAAAACAAATTTACTGGAAAGTCTATATATAATGTCTCTGGGAAAGTCCTTCAGAACAAATAGAGATATAGATATGATAGGTTTCGGAAAGGATTATTTCAGAGCTAAAAGTACTTCAATCAAAGATGGAAGAGAACTGGAAATAGAAATAAGCATAGGAAAAGAAGGAAAAATAATAAAAATCAATGGAAGTAAAGCAGAAAGAAATATTGACATTCTGGAAAATGTATTTATGGTCGTTTTTTCTCCGGAAGATCTGAAAATAGTGAAGGAAGAGCCGGAAAAGCGCAGAAGGTTTATAGACAGAGAGCTTTGTCAGCTTAAACCCGTATATTATAAAAATCTCGGGAGATACAAAAAGATTTTACATCAGAGGAACAGCCTTTTGAAACAGCAAGAGATAAATGAAGACCTATTATCTGTATGGGATGAAAATCTGGCGGAATACGGAGCAAAGATTATACAAGAAAGAAGCCGTTTCATTGAGAAATTGAGTGAAATAGGCAAGGATATAAGTAAAAGTATAACAAACGGCAAGGAGATGCTTGAGATATCCTATGAGGCGAATGTTGACAAAAAAGAAAGCCTTGATGAACAGATTTATTACTTAAAGAAGGCAATACGCAAAAACATAAAATATGATATTTTTCGGAGAAATACTTCTGTTGGACCGCATAAAGATGATTTAAAATTAAGCATAGAAGGGATTGATATCCGTCGTTTTGGATCCCAGGGACAGCAGCGGACAGCAGCCTTGTCTCTGAAGCTGGCAGAAATAGAAATGATAAAGGAAGAAACCGGAGTCTCACCGATACTGCTTTTAGATGATGTACTTTCAGAATTGGATCAGGAAAGGCAGAGATTTTTGATAGGATCTATGGACGAAATTCAGATTTTTATTACGACGACAGAATTAAATGAAGAATTAAAAAAGAACATGTTGGAAGGGAAGGCTTTTTTTGTTGAAAACGGGAAAGTAACAGAAATGGAAAAAAATTAAAAATGACAGACAATATATCTAAAATTATAAACCACTTTAAGGAACAAAAACACCGCTTTACGTGCTCGAAAACGGTGTTTTTGTATTTACGAATCCGTTTTCACCAAACAGCTTGTAAAATAGCCAATCCCGGTGTATAATATAAAATGGTTTATAATTAAATTTGAGACAAATTAAGTATAAATTTTTCAATTCGTTATCAATTTGTTTCGCAAATTGGGCGAGGGCGAGCTGGTATATAATAGTTCTGAAACATGCTCAATATTATAGAATTATGAGGTGATTTGAAGAATGAGTGCAGACGTAAAACAACAACAATATGATGCAGAACAGATACAAGTTTTGGAAGGACTGGATCCAGTCAGAAAAAGACCGGGAATGTATATTGGTACAACGGGTTCCAGGGGATTGCACCATTTAGTATATGAAATTGTTGATAACAGTGTGGATGAAGCACTTGCAGGTTTCTGTGAAACGATAAGTGTAACCATACAAAACGATAATTCCATTGTTGTTGAAGATGATGGCCGAGGTATGCCGGTGAATCTTCACCCTAAATTAAAAATTCCTGCAGTAGAAGTAATTCATACGGTTCTTCATGCAGGAGGAAAATTCGGTGGCGGAGGATATAAAGTTTCGGGAGGACTGCATGGTGTAGGAGCTTCTGTAGTCAATGCCCTTTCTGAGGTCATGGAGGTTGAAATCAAAAGAAACGGCAAGATTTATAAACAGGTGTATTCCAGAGGTAAGACATTGACGCCTCTTACCGAAATCGGCGAATCCCGAAAGAATGGCTCTAAGACTATGTTTAAGCCGGATCCTGAAATATTTGAAGAAATATATTTTGATTTTGAAACACTTGAGCACAGACTGAGAGAAATGGCTTTTCTCAATAAGGGAGTAAAAATAACCCTGAAGGATGAACGAGAAGGACATAAACGGGCAGAAGTATTTCACTATGAGGGCGGAATCAGGGAATTTGTAAAACACCAAAACAAAAACAAGGAAGTAATCCATCCTGATATCATATATTTTGAATTAAAGAAGGACGATATGCACGAGGTGGAAGTAGCAATGCAGTATACGGACCGCTACAATGAGCTCGTGCTTTCCTATGCTAACAATATAAATACAAGTGAAGGCGGAGCCCATATGATAGGATTCAAATCCGCATTGACCAGAGTATTTAATGATTATGCAAGAAGGAACAAGTTTTTAAAAGAAAATGACGAAGCATTATCGGGTGAAGATGTAAGAGAAGGACTCACAGCTATTGTTTCCGTAAAATTAATAAATCCTCAGTTTGAAGGGCAGACAAAAACAAAATTGGGAAACAGTGAAATAAGAGGCTTTGTTGAAACAACCACAAATGAAAATCTAACAGCATTCCTCGAAGAAAATCCAAGCCAGGCCAGAATAATATTGGATAAATGTCTCAGGGCAGCAAGGGCAAGGGAAGCTGCAAGAAAGGCCAGAGAGCTGACGAGAAGAAAAGGTGTGCTGGACGGGCTGACCTTACCGGGAAAGCTTGCAGATTGTTCAGAGAAAGATCCGGCATTATCTGAAATCTTCCTGGTCGAAGGAGACTCTGCCGGCGGCTCTGCAAAGCAGGGTCGAGACAGAAAGAGACAGGCTATTCTTCCGTTGCGGGGAAAAATACTGAATGTTGAAAAGGCAAGGTTGGATAAGATCTTAAACTCAGATGAGATCAAGAATATGATCACAGCCTTTGGATGCAATATAGGAGAAGATTTTAACCTGGAAAAGCTGCGCTATCATAAGATCATAATCATGACAGATGCCGATGTTGACGGCGCGCATATCAGAACACTGCTTCTCACATTCTTTTATCGTTATATGACACCGCTCATAGAGGGAGGCTATATATACGCAGCACAGCCGCCTTTATTTCAGACGAAAAAAGGAAAAGAGGTCTATTATACTTATTCGGAAAGGGAGCAAGAAAAGCTCTTGGCTCAGCTTGCTGACAAGCCTGGTAAGGCCAGCATTCAGAGGTACAAAGGACTTGGAGAAATGGACTATCATCAGCTTTGGGAAACGACTATGGACTATAACAACAGAACATTAATACAGATTACGCTTGATAATGTGACGGCAGCGGATGATATATTTACTACTCTTATGGGAGACAGGGTGCCGCCAAGGAGAAAATTCATTCAAGAAAATGCAAAATTTGTAAAGAACTTGGACATATAGGGGGTGGACGAAATGACAAATTCTATCGATGACATAAAAATGGTTCAGCATGAAATCCACGACGAAATGAAAAAATCCTATATTGATTATGCTATGAGTGTAATCGTCAGCAGGGCGCTACCCGATGCGAGAGACGGACTTAAGCCGGTTCACAGAAGAATTCTATACGGAATGAGTGAATTGGGCGTTACACCGGATAAGCCGCATAAGAAGTCGGCTCGTATAGTAGGAGAAGTAATGGGTAAATATCATCCCCATGGAGACTCTTCCATATACGATGCAATGGTTAGAATGGCCCAGGATTTTTCCATTAACTACCCTCTGGTTGACGGGCACGGAAACTTTGGCTCCGTAGACGGCGACGGTGCGGCTGCAATGAGATATACTGAAGCAAGGATGACAGCCCTGGCGCTTCAGATGCTTCGTGATATCGATAAAGAAACTGTTGATTTTATGCCTAACTTTGATGAAGAAGAACAGGAACCTATGGTGCTTCCTGCCCGATTCCCCAATTTGCTGGTAAACGGATCAAATGGAATTGCCGTTGGAATGGCTACATCCATACCCCCCCATAATTTAAGAGATGTAATAGATGCTACAGTGAAGCTTATCGATGATCCGTATGCTGATATTGAGGATTTGATAAAGATCGTGAAGGCGCCTGATTTTCCTACCGGAGCGACCATCGTGGGAAGAAGCTCCGCGAAGGAGGCATATCGTACCGGACAGGGGAAGGTCACCGTTAGGGCAAAAGCGGAAATAGAAGAAAGCAATAAGGGGAAACAACAAATCGTTTTCACGGAAATTCCCTATCAGGTAAATAAGTCCAGAGTCATAGAAAAAATTGCAGATCTGGTCAGAGATAAAAGGCTTGACCAAATTTCAGATATAAGGGATGAATCTGACAGAAGCGGGATGCGTATCGTTATTGAATTGAAAAAGGACGCAAATCCGCGTATTACATTGAACAGGCTATATAAGCATACTCAGCTTCAGGATAATTACAGCATGATAATGCTGGCATTGGTAGACGGCAAACCAGTCACCATGAATTTGAAGCAGATGTTGGAAGTATATTTAAATCATCAGAAGGAAGTTGTAACCAGAAGAATAATTTTTGACCTTAGAAAGGCGGAGGAAAGAGCGCACATCCTGGAAGGCTTAAGAATAGCTCTTGATCATATTGATGAGGTAATAAAAACGATACGCGAAAGCTATAATGATGCGAAACATCGTCTGATAGAGCGTTTCGGACTCAGCGAAATTCAGGCACAGGCAATTTTAGATATGAGACTTGCCAGATTACAGGGCTTGGAACGAGAAAAGATAGAAACTGAGTATAATGATCTTAAGGAACAAATCAGCTGGTTCAAAAAAGTTCTGGCAGATGAGAATCTCCTGATGAACATTATCAAGGAGGAAATACTGGAGATCAAAAAGAAATTCGGAGTAAAAAGAAAAACTGATATTCAGGCAGATACTGAAGATATCGACGAAGAAGATATGATTCAAGAAGAAAAAGTGGCAGTAACTTTAACGTATCTGGGATATATAAAAAGGGTGTCTGCCGACACATATAAAACACAAAAACGCGGCGGAAAAGGCGTTATGGGGGTAACTACAAGGGACAATGATTTTGTAAAGGACTTGATCATGACGTCTACACATGATCACCTAATGTTCTTTACAAATACAGGTAAAGCGCATAAAATAAAAGCATACGAAATCCCTGAAGCGCAAAGGACAGCAAAAGGAACTCCGGCTGTAAACTTTCTGAATCTTATGCCGCGTGAAAGGATAAATGCGGTTATTCCTATTCAGGACTTTGGAGAAGACAAGAATTTAATTGGCGTTACAAAAAATGGGATCATCAAAAAGACAGCCCTCTCACAGTTTGATACCAACCGAAAAACAGGTCTTATAGCCATCAATCTAAAGGACAATGACGAGCTGATCGCGATCAAGCAATCTACGGGAACCAACAGTGTCATTATTGTTACCAAGCACGGCAAATGTATTTGCTTCTCAGAGACAGATGTGAGAACAATGGGTAGATTGGCCGGCGGCGTAAGAGCGATAAAGCTTGATAAAGGTGATGAGGTTGTAGCTATGGAGCTTGCGGACAAGGATGAGGAGCTTTTGGTAGTAACCCAAAATGGTTATGGTAAAAGAACACCTATGAAAGACTACAAACTCCAAGTCAGAGGCGGAAAAGGACTTCTTACTTATGATAAATCGAAGTTTAAGAAAACCGGAGAGCTCATAGGTGCAATGGTCGTAAATAAAGATGATGAAATACTATTGATAAACTCGGATGGAATCATTATAAGAATCGAAGCAAAAGAGGTATCAGTGTTGGGCAGAGCTACTCAGGGAGTCAAGATCATGCGCGTTCAGGAAAATGCCAATATTATAACCATGGCTAAAGTAATCAAAGACGAAGAGGAAAAAGAGGAAGAAGCTGTTACTGACGAAGAAAAAACCGATTCAGAAGATACAATACAAATTAAGCTCGACACAGAATAGAGTTTAGAGCAATCTTTCCTGGGGTATACAATGAGGAGGAAGTAGATATGTCACTAAAGATTCAAAGCAATTTTAACGATGAAGGAAACCAATGGGAAATAAAAGCAATAGGAGACGTGGATATTTCCACTGCTCCAAAGCTTCGAGATTGTCTTGATGCCGCCCTTCAGGATAAAAAGGCTAATATTGTGTTGCATTTAGAGGAATTAAACTACATTGACAGCACAGGACTTGGTGTAATAATAGGGACAATGGGCAAAATGAAAGAGTATGAGAACCAAATCATGCTTGTCAACCCAAAGGAAAACATCAAAAAACTGCTTAATATTACTAGTCTCGACAGAATACTTTGTCCGAAAATTTAAACAACTAGAAAGAGGAGAGAAAAATGACGGATATATTGAAATTCTCAATTCCAGGAAAGCCGGAATATGTTGGAACTGTTAGATTGGCCGTATCTTCTCTTGCCAATTGTGCAGGATTCGATATCGAGGCAGTAGAGGATATTAAAGTAGCTGTTTCCGAAGCATGCACGAATGTAGTATGCCATGGGAAGTCCAATCGTGATGATTGCTACGAGGTTGCCTGTGAAATTAGTGAAGAGAGAATTATTATTTTGGTTATCGATCGGGCCGGAGGCTATGATATGTCCCAATATCAAAGACCAGTGATGGATAACCCCAAAGAGGGCGGTCTCGGTATTTTTATTATAAAGGCTCTTATGGATGAGGTGGATATATTTTCTGAACTAGGTATGGGTACCAGTATAAAGATGGTAAAGTATTTGAATCGTTTATAAATCAAGCTTAACTGGAGGCATTTTATGACCTCGGCAATACCCGGCAACAAAGAGCTTTTCGAAAGATACCAGAAAACAAGAAGCATAGAGCTTCGGAACGAAATAGTCGAAAAGTATCTTTACGTAGTTGATATATTAATAAAGAAATACGTGAATAAGGGCGTGGATTATGAAGATTTATATCAAGTTGGCTCCATGGCTCTGGTTTTTGCTGTAGAAAGATATGATGTATCAAAGGGTTACGAATTTACCAGCTTTGCCACACCGACGATAATTGGTGAAATCAAACGTTATTTTCGGGATAAGGGATGGGCGGTCAAGGTTCCAAGAAGACTTAAGGAGATTTCTGCACAGCTCTCTCCAGCCAAGGAAATCTTATACGGCAAGCTTAACCGCACGCCAACCATAAAAGAACTTTCAGAATATCTGGGACATACAGAAGAAGAAATTCTGGAGGCTATGGAAAGCGGTCAGGCTTACAGTACATATTCCCTTAACCAGACATTTGACGAGGGCGGAGAAGAGGGCGACGGCGCAATTTTGGAGAAATATACCGGCAGGGAAGAGCCAGGATACGCTAGCATTGAAAATGCGGAATTAATCAAAACTATCATGGGAGATATGTCCGACAAAGAAAGATTTATTTTTAAGAGAAGGTATTTTCTGAATGAAACACAACAGGCAATTGCGGCGGACATGGGAGTTTCTCAAATGACCATATCCAGGCTTGAGAAGAAGATCAGGGACAAGTTTAAAACTGCCGTAAAAGCGTAAATTAAAAGTGACAGGGAGACGGGAGTATTGTCACTTTCGGATGTGGCAATACCCCCGTCTCTCTGTCACTTTGACATTAACATCATAAGGAGAAGTTCAATGAAAAGAGTTTTTTCAGGAGTGCAGCCAACAGGAAATATACATATAGGTAATTACTTGGGAGCGTTAAAACAATTTGTCGAGCTTCAGGAGGAAAATGAATGTGTATATTGCATTGTTGACCTTCATTCCATCACATTACCTCAAGATCCCAAAATACTCAAAAAAAACATACTTGATGTAGCCGCATTGTATATTGCTGTAGGCTTAGACCCGAAAAGATCTGCAATCTTTGTGCAGTCAATGGTTTCGGGACATGCAGAGCTGGCATGGATACTCATGTGTAATTCGTACACCGGTGAGCTTTCCAGAATGACGCAATTCAAGCAAAAGAGCAGAGATAATGAATCAGCGCCAACCGGGCTGTTTACGTATCCGATCCTAATGGCCGCAGATATATTGCTTTATGATTCTGATGTAGTGCCTGTGGGAAGCGACCAAAAACAACATATAGAAATTACGAGGGATCTGGCGATCAGAGTGAACAATAAGTACGGAAAAACCTTTGTTGTTCCGGAAGGACGATTTTTGAAAGAGGGGGCAAGAATCATGTCATTGGATGACCCTACTTCAAAGATGAGCAAAAGTGCAGAAAATATACACAGCAGAATTTCTCTCCTGGACAATGCAAGCAAAATAAAAAAGTCCATAATGAAATCAACGACCGACTCAGAGGGAAGTGTCCGATTCGATATGGATGAAAAGCCGGGCATCAGCAATCTGATCAACATATATAGCTCTTTTTCGGGATTGGAAACAGCAGATATAGAAAAAAAATATACGGGCTGTGGTTACGGTGAGTTTAAAAAAGACCTTGTGGATGTAACAGTGGAAGCGGTTCTTCCCATACAGCAGAGATATAGTGATATCCGGGAATCGGAAGAGCTAATCCGAATCCTGAAAGAAGGTGCAGAAAGAGCTGCCGCTATTTCCGAGAAAACAATGGATCGTGTGAAAAAAAAGTTTGGGCTTGGGGTGTGACAATGAAGGAACGTCCCCCTTTTATCCGCCCGTTGACAAGGTGAAATGAAGAGGAATATTTGCGCAACAAGAAACAAATTGCCAAATCAATGCGAATTTATTTCGGCAACAAGGGAGTTTGACAGAAAACAATTTAGTAACTCATGAAATCCCTGATTGATTTAACTAAATATCTTAATTTGGTTAATTTCTTATTGTCTTCCCCATGACAGCATAATAGAATAATGTTATGATTATTCAAATTAGAAAAATGAACCGAGGCCAAGACAGAAATTAGAATTAGAGGGAAAAGAATGAAATTATTATCAAAAAAGATATCGAATATGGAGGCTTCCTCCATCAGAATACTGACAAAATATGCAGTCGAAGCTGAATCTAATGGGAAAAAAATATATAAGCTCAACATCGGTCAACCCGATCTTTGTGTTCCTGACGAGTATTATGAGTATATGCATGCCTTTCATGAGCCAACAGTTGAATATATGCCGTCGCAGGGAATTCCCGAATTACTGAAAGCAGTGGCAGGCTATTATCATCAAGCAGGGATCAACATAGATGAAAATAATATATTTATCACGACCGGCGGTACAGAAGCATTTATGTTCACTCTGTTTGCAATGATAGATCCGGGAGATGAAATCATTATCTTTGAACCTTATTACTCCAACTATAACACCTTCTTCGCCATAACGGGAGCGAAACCCGTAGGTGTCACTACCAATGTCGAAAATGGTTTTCATATTACGGACAGAGCTTTGATTGAACAAAAAATAACCGGGAAAACCAAAGCCATTTTAGTAACTAATCCGGGAAACCCAACAGGCACAGTATTATTGGAGGACGAAATACGGATGATTGCCGATGTTGCAAAAGATCATGACCTCTACATAATCGCGGATGAAGTATACAGGGAAATGGTTTTTGATAACGCAAAGATTACAAGCTTCGGGTTTCTTGAGGATGTTCATGATAGATTGGTCCTGGTCGACAGTGTCTCTAAGCGTTTCAACGCTTGTGGCGCAAGGATCGGAGCTTGCATTACAAAGAATGATGAAATACTAAGCCTGATTTCCAAGCTGTGTCAAGGCCGTTTGTCAGTTTCAACGATTGAACAACATGCAGCGGTAGGATTGTATTCCACCGGTATGCGTGTAATACACCAAATTCGCGATGAATTCAAAGACCGGAGAGATGTGGTATATGAGTGCCTGCAAAAAATACCCGGTGTATTCTGCTCTAAGCCGGAGGGTGCGTTTTATATGATTTGTAAGCTTCCGGTGAAGGATGCCGGAGAATTCCTAATCTGGATGCTGAAGGATTTTGAAGATAACGGAGAAACCGTAATGGCTGCGCCGGGTGAAGGTTTTTATGCTACAGAGGGTTTGGGAAAAAATGAAATTCGGATAGCATATGTTCTTGAACCTGAAAAACTAAAGCGTGCTATAGAAGTACTGGGAAAGGGTCTGGAGGCTTACAACAGGAGGCAGGTATAGCTTCTTTAACGCCTGGAGGTATGACCAAAGGGAGGACATAATGAAGAAAATACTAAAAAACATCAGCTTTGGCGCTTGGATGTATTTTAACCTAAGGCATCTTCGACCATTTCACTATAGGATAAAAGCGTTTAGGGACTCAGGGGATATAGAAAAGGAAAGAGAGCAGATACTCAATTCAACTTCCACCTGGGGCCGCAAAATCATTAATAAATATAAGATTAAGCTTAATGTAACAGGGATTGAAAACGTGCCCGACGGACCGGTATTGTTCGTATCTAACCATCAGGGCTACGCGGATATACCTGTTTATTGTGCAGCAATAACGGAGAAACAGATTGGCTTTGTGGCAAAAACATCCTTGGGAAAGATACCGATTTTTGGTGAATGGATCAGAGATATCAGAAGTATTTTTATAGAAAGGGAGGACCCTCGATCTTCCCTTAAGACTATAGAAGAAGGCATTGCATTATTGAATCAGGGCTTTTCTTTGGTCATATTTCCAGAAGGAACCAGAAGCAAAGGCCGCCAAATGGGTGAATTTAAGAAGGGCAGCCTGAGGCTGGCAACAAAATCAGGTATTCCGGTCGTTCCGGTTACCCTGAATGGAACGTATCGCGTTTATGAAGAATTTGGTTATGTGTGCTCCGGAGCATCAGTTGATTTTTACATCCATCCAGTAATTGATACAAAGATGCTTTCAAAGTCAGAAGCAAATAATCTTGCGGAAAGGGTAGAAGAAATCGTCAGGGCAAAGCTTACAGAAATTCAGGCACAGGAAAGAGAATAAACATTAATATGTTGTTCCAGAAGACGTACCATTAGAAAATTCTAATGGTTTCTACCGGTTTAACCTGTTTAATTGGTACAGTATTTCCTTTGCTATTGTCTCCGGGGATTTTCCATCAGTCTGGGTTATAACAGAAGCCGCCTCCCTATAAAGAGACGCTCTTTTTTTATACAGCTCAAGAAATCTCATCCTCCGTTCATTTTCATCGGGAATGTCCATATAAGCATATGGCCGGTTAGTGTCTCCATTCACTCTTCGGAATAGCAATTCAGGATCAGCCTCAAGAAATACTGCGCACTGATTTCTTAGAATAATACGATTCAAGTCATCTAAGATGATACCTCCGCCACAGGAAACGATGATAGGTTCATTTATATCAGCAAAAGCACTATATTTGCCGGCCTTGGCGGGAATCTTCTGTGTACCAATGATTTCACCGGCCATAACATCCGCTGCGCTTGTCACATTACATAATAAGTCGAGAAGCTCCGCTTCCTTATTTCTAAACTCATGCTCTCCGTATTTTATGAATATCTTTCTAATCGGCGTACCTTCAATTTTTTCAATCTCTTCATCCATATCTATGCATCGAAATCCTGTTATCGCACTTAAAGTTTTCGATACAGATGTTTTCCCCGACCCCATATAGCCTATTAAAAATATACGATTTGGCAATCCCATGCTGTTTACTCCTTACATTTTAATAATTTTCCACTTTTCATTTCTTACATTTTGGCAATTAAAAACGGTCACTTCTTACATTGAGTAAATAATCATATAACATTATATACGGCTGCGGAAGAAGAATACAACAGGATTATTGGTTGTAAATCCGCGAATCATGGTATAATATTGAACAAAGTCGTAAAATAATATGAAGCATGGACTGAAGAAAAAGAAAACAAAGAGGTGTATGTGATATGAAAAAACCATTATTAATCGTTATGGCCGCCGGAATGGGAAGCAGATACGGCGGGCTGAAGCAGATGGATCCGGTTGGGTCGGCAGGTGAGCTTATCATAGACTTTTCCATATACGATGCCGTGATGGCAGGATTTAAAAAAGTTCTTTTTATAATAAAAAAAGAAATGGAAGAGGACTTCAGATCACTTATTGATGATAAAGCCGGAAGATTTATTGAGGTAGAGTATGCTTTCCAGGATTTAAACGATTTGCCGGACGGTTATTCAGTGCCGGAGGGACGAGTAAAGCCCTGGGGTACATGCCATGCAGTATTGAGCTGCAGAGACAAGGTAGACGGGTCTTTTGCAGTAATCAATGCGGATGACTATTATGGATCCGGCGCCTTCCGCTCTATGTACGAATTTTTGGAAAAAGCGGAGGATGGTAAGCAATACTGTTACAGTATGATAGGTTATCTTTTGAAAAACACATTGACGGAGCACGGACATGTAGCCAGAGGAGTTTGCGAGACCTCCAAAGACGGATATCTGACAAAAGTTACGGAGCGAACAAAAATAATGTGGCGCGGCGGTAAGATACAATATACAGAGAACGATACCGACTGGACAGATGTACCGGAAGAAACCACGGTATCTATGAACTTTTGGGGGTTTACACCCAGCATGATGAAAGAAATGGAACAAGGATTCCCGGCATTTCTGGAAAAAGCATTAAATGATAACCCTTTAAAAGCAGAATATCTTCTGCCCCTTGCTGTGGATCAGCTTATCAGTGAAGGAAAAGCGAAAATAAAAGTGCTGAAATCGTCGGATCGATGGCATGGAGTTACGTACAAGGAGGACAAGGATTCGGTGGTAAGGGCGCTTCAATCCATGAAAGATAAAGGTCTGTATCCCCAGAAGCTTTGGATAAAATGACTCTGGGTCAAAACATAGCATCCGTAACGAAAAAAGAAAAAAGGGTCGGTTTCAAGGGGATACACCCGGAGAGGTGTTATTTTTTTGTACCGATCCTATTTTTGGCATCCTATTTTTTGCAATCCTGTTAATCTTCGGGTGAGGCCAGCATGGAATACCATAGATCACTGTCGTCATTCTCCGCATCATATACGATCCGGTCTTCGATTATAGTCATTGCAGGCGTTAGTTTTTTAAATTCGGAAAGATCATTCGCATCGAACGGATTTTCATTAAAAATAACAAAATCTGCATGTTTACCTTTTTCAATCGAACCATAACCACCGCTGATGCCAAGCTGTATCGCCGCATTGATCGTCAGCGTGTCTATCGCTTCTTCTATATCCCTTGCATTTTTGATACAGAGCCAATCCGTATCCTGCTTATCAAAGGTGCCGGGAGATTCATTGATATTCTGGCGGAAGTTCGTGTCCGCCAATTCCTCAGAGTGAATAACCTCATCAAGCGCAATTGTAAAAGAACTCTTTCTGTATCCTGCGGCGCTTACGGCCTCTATTGCTTCAATCGCCTCAAATACTGCATTTTTTCCGATTGCATCGATGTGAATGTTAAAACCCTTATCCCCTGCCTCCATACAAAGCGCTTTTAGAATTTCATTGGAAAGAGAATAACTGTCCGGAGTTCGGTCAAGGACCAGCTTTAAGGTGTTAAAATTAACAAGCGCATCGAGCTCAACACAATTTGTTTTATACTGCGCCAATTTCCTAATGACCAAAGATGGGTCCGCATCACGATTTACAGGTAAAGAACCGTAAAACCTTTGTTTTATCATATTTTTATGGAATATATTTACTAATATGCCCAGATAAATCGACGCAAAGAAATCGGGAGCGCCACAATCAAAAACAGAGGTAAAGCCCATTTTAGAATATTTTTGCATGTCCGCAGGCAGCTGTTCGGGTATGGTATCAAAATCAACAGGCTCCAATACGCTCAGCAAATATTGGAGCGAAACCGTCTCGACCTCGTCTTCAACAGCGGCGGTCTTTACCATCTCCAAAGCGAAGGTATTGAACCAACAGTGGAATCCGCTGTTTCCGAGGATCACTACCGGCTTGTCGCAGGATATTTCGTCAAGATACTTTCTTGTCTGTTCCGGATCTTGATCATTTAATATATTCTCGTCATAGCCATATGCAAAGATAATGCGGGATTCGCCGTTTTCGGCGGCATAGCCAGCAATCTGTTCCAGTACACTTTCCAAATTACCAGGCTTTAAATACAGGCAGGAATCGGCAAAGGCGTTTAAAACCGGATGTCCACAGGTATCGATATATCCCGGAAGCATTACACCGCCCTCCAGATCCACGAATTCAGTGTTTTTCCCTTCAAAGCTTCTTAAAGCTTCATAGTCGCCGACGGCAATAATACGTCCGTCCTTGCAGGCAACGGCCTCGGCCCACGGCAGATTTGAGTCCTGTGTGTAAATTCTGCCTTCCATAAAAATGGTATCTGCGACTTCATTCTTTTTAAATAAACCAAAAGCCATAAATTCCCTCCGTAAAGTGTAATAAGGCGATAAACGCATTCCTTCGCCGATTTGGGTGTTTCAGCATTCTTAATTTATTTTAGCACAGATATTTACAGCATAAAAGAAGCAACTTGACGGGATGGCGTCAAGTTGCGAATTGCAAATGTAATTGCTCAACATTTTTACCAGTTATCTGTGTTGCCGAGATGCTAATATTTATCATATCCGTCCAAGCTTAACATGCTTTTGGGGTCAGTACTTGTTATTGGACCGTTATTCAAATTATCCAGCAGCCTGGTTTCTACGTCTTCGAGACTGTCTTTGACAAGTCTGAATCGTCCCACCATCTCTTTCAGAAGTTCAGCTTGTCCAGATAATTCTTTCGCTGGCCGCCGCGCTTTCCTCAGCTGTGGCGGAATTGTTCTGAACGACCAGGGTGACCTGCTCTATGCCTTTGTTGATCTGGGCAATTCCCGAAGCTTGTGAGTTGGACGCTTCCGCGATGCTCTCCACAAAATTCGCCGATTTTTCTATTCCTTCCACGATCTCTTCCAGGGCGGTTGCCGTATCATTGGCGATTTTCGTACCCGCCTGGACCTTGCTGACGGAGCCTTCAATGAGGTCTGTGGTTTCTTTGGCTGCCGCTGCGCTTCTTGCCGCAAGGTTTCTAACCTCTTCCGCAACCACTGCGAAGCCTTTTCCGTGCTGTCCCGCTCTTGCCGCTTCCACCGCAGGCAGTACTACAACATAAGTAATATAGATGGGATCTGCCGCTTGAATATCATTTATGAAACACCGGTAGAAAGTGGAAATCCTGCCGAGCCAAGCGCTTATTCTCCTGCTTCTGCAGGGTCATATTATTATGACGAAAACACCAATAAAATCCTGACTCAGGAGGAATATTTGAAAAAACTTGGGACCACAGAGGAGCATATTTTGCAGAAGTTCAACGAGGAATACGGAGATAAATACAGCAACCGCACCTATGATTTCAGCCATATTATATTCTGGTACGACGATAACAATGAGCTTCAATTTTCTAGCTATAATATTGACATGATGGATTCAAACACAGCGGATTTTAACTTGATAATAAATCGAGAAAGCTATAAAACAGGGGAGGTGGCTCCTGACAAATCCCCCTTCGGAGAAACTGTTGATCATGAAGAGAAATATACTGATGAGGTTTGGGCAGGCTCTTGGTGGATTGAAGAATACTATGATGGGGCATTTGTTCTTTTCGCCTGGAATAAAGAATCGGGATTAACATATCCATTTCGCGTTGAAATAACAAAGCCGGATAAAGATGCGGGGTTTACGGTCCGTACCTTCAGAGAGGCTGCTATTGGAGACACAAAAGACCGTATTCTTCAGCTGTATCCAGAGATAGACCCTCAGGAGCAAGAGATGCTCAATGATACTGAGGATATGTTCAGGCTATCAGGAAATGGCTATCTATATCTGGAATTTCACTTCGAAAAGGATGTTGTGACAAAGATCGCGGCAGGTGCCATAATAGATTAAGGTGTATTATTTTTAATTTTGTAGACAAGAATAAGAAAAGGAGACCGCAACCTTAACAGGTCATATATTTTCCATAAATTAACTTATTGTTTACAAAGGCTTAATATAATAAGCCAACATTTGTATGTGGCTTATTATTATACGTATTATTTTATCGTCTCGGTCTATCGAATTCAGGGTTAAATGCGTAGAAATTTTTAGAATCCAGATTATCCTGAACAATACGGAGAGCCTCGCCGAATCTTTGGAAATGGACAATTTCACGTTCACGAAGGAATTTAATCGGATCCCTTACATCCGGATCGTCAACAAGACGAAGAATGTTGTCGTAGGTTGTTCTCGCCTTCTGTTCTGCTGCCATATCCTCCACCAGGTCAGTGATAGCGTCACCCTTTGACTGGAAAGTCCCGGCATTGAAAGGCACTCCGGATGCTGCCACAGGATAGATCCCCGCAGTGTGGTCAACAAAGTAGGTATCAAAACCCGATTCCTTGATCTGTTCTATGGTCATATTTCTTGTCAGCTGATGCACGATTGTGCTGACCATTTCCAGGTGTGCCAGTTCCTCCGTACCTATATCGTTCAATACACCGATAGCTTCCTTGTAAGGCATGGTGTATCTCTGAGAAAGGTAGCGCATGGATGCTCCCAATTCGCCGTCCGGTCCTCCGTATTGAGTGATGATCACTTTAGCAGCCGCAGGATCAGGACGTCTAATATTAACAGGATACTGCAATTTCTTTTCATATGTCCACATATCTATGCCTCCACTTCCCATGGCCAGGGCTTTTCGATCCAGGTCCATTTATTTTTTGATAATACCGCGTCCATGGTCAGTGGACCGTAGTATGACGTATATTCGTCAATGGCTGCATCCAGCATTTCTCTGTTTGTGCGATAATAACGCAGAGCCTCTTGATCCAACGGATGGGTATCAAGATATAAGCCGGTATCATGTAATACAAATTCAAGTATCCTTATTTTGTTCAATAATTCTTTCTGAGAATCCATTAACGAGCACCTCCTCCCAAAAACGGCAAATCCAGCTCTGCAAAAATTGTTCCTCTGGATAATGCTTTTGCAGGCTCATAAATATCACGCCAGCGCTGCATGGGAACATAAGCCATGGCCAGCGGGCAGGCATCGACCGCACTGCAGGCAGATTCAACACGTTCGGGTGCAATATAATCAGGTTGTGCACATTCCGGCATTGTATGCTCTGGCTCAGGACAACGATAACAATCATAGTCTCTTAAATTTCCGATAGGCATACCGATATAAGGCTCTTGATAACAGCCGAGTTTGTTTTGAACTTCTATATTATTCAATGTAAAAGATCTCCTTTCGTAGATTTCTTCTTTCATCTTATGACGTTCAAAAAATAGGGTGCAAGATTCCCAATAAATGCGGCTGCAAATTTGGGTCTGCGAAACATATCTATGCCTCCGCTTCCCATGGTTAGGGGTCAGGGTTTTTGATCCAGGTCCATTTATTTTTTGATAATACCGCGTCCATGGTCAGTGGACCATAGCATGACGTATATTCGTCAATGGCTGCATCCGGCATTTCTCTGTTCGTGTGATAATAATACAGAGCCTCTTGATCCGATTTAAAAGCGCCTGCATTGCTGCAGGCGCGAAAAACTCGAGGTGTTAAATATTTATTAAGTTGTCGAAAAGATTTAATGAAGCTGGAGGAGATTAGCAAACATATACTATATATTATGCGACGGGGATAAAAGTGTGATTCGTTAAATAATTTTTTTCTATTTAACCATACTAAATAAGAATACAAGTGTTTGCCGCATAAAATGAGCTGCACATAAGAAAAACAGAGAGGATGATTATAACATGTCTGAACATAACGAAACGGAGCAGAGACATAATTTGGAAGAAAAAGCAAAGACAGATTTCCTGACATCAGAGGCGGCGTATCAATTAGCTGAATTCACAAAGACCGCTCCTCAATTTGAATCTATTACACCCAGGTGGCTGACAAGGCTGTTGGAATGGAAACCTTTAGAAAACGGTATTTTGCGTTTAAACAAAGTGAAGGAAAGAGAGTTTCCTTTGGATCTTCTGAATAAAGAGGTGGGTTATGAATACATTCCTGAGGGATATGTGGATTATGATACGACTCCAAGAGAATATATATTAAATCCCATATCAACTATTGTGAAAATCAGCACACAGGTATCAGATATATACAGTAAACCTTTAGATCAAAGCGAGGAACAGCTGCGTTTAAGCGTGGAATGGTTAAGGGAGCGGCAAGAGCATGATATTATAAATAATACTGACTACGGACTCTTGAAAAATGCGGATAGCACACAGAGGATCCAAACTCGTAACGGACCCCCTACACCCGATGATTTGGATGAATTGATTGCAACGGTTTGGAAGGAGCCATCCTTTTTTCTGGCCCATCCGCGAGCGATAGCGGCCTTTGGGAGGGAATGTACAAGGAGGGGCGTACCACCTGCAACGGTCGTATTGCAGGGGAACCCTTTTATAGCCTGGAGAGGGATACCGCTGATTCCTACCAACAAACTGCACATTGACGGGCAACTGCATCCAAAAGGGCAGACAGGTAAGACAAATATTCTGCTTATAAGAACAGGGGAAGAAAAACAGGGTGCAATAGGACTTTTTCAGGCGGGCTTACAAGGCGAGCAATCAAAAGGTCTATCAGTAAGATTCATGGGGATCGGTAATCAGGGCGTCGGTTCGTATTTGATCCTGCTTTACAGCTCTGTTTGTATTCTGTCAAGAGATGCGGTTGGTGTACTTGAAAATGTAGAAATTGGAAACTATTATGATTACAAATAAATGGACCTTTCAGCAGGTTCCTTTAATCAAAGAAAGAAATTCAGAACATAAAACCAGGGAGGTAAAAACAAGCTTCCCTCATAGCGTCGAGAAAGATTATTATAAATCTTTTCCTGTTCATACAATACGTAAGGATTTTCCGATTCTTTCAGAAAAGATCAATGGAAAGCAATTGATTTGGTTTGACAATGCAGCTACCACACAGAAACCGAAGAGCATGATAGAACGGCTCAATTATTATTATTTACATGAGAATTCCAATGTTCACAGGGGAGCGCACACCCTGGCTGCAAAAGCTGCTGACGCCTATGAGTCTGCACGGGAAATAGTTTCCTGTTTTCTTCATGCATCGTCTCCGAAGGAAATCATTTTTGTGAGAGGTGCCACAGAAGGGATCAATTTAATTGCGCAAACCTATGGAAAGCAAAGCATCAGAAAGGGAGAAGAAATATTGATCTCTCATTTGGAGCATCATGCAAACATCGTTCCCTGGCAAATGCTCTGCAAGGAAACCGGCGCTATCCTTCGAGTAATCCCTGTTGACGACACGGGACAGATTATTCTGGATGAATATGAAAAGCTTTTGAATGAAAAAACGAAGCTGGTATCAATAACCCATGTTTCAAATGCTGTCGGAACGGTTACGCCGGTTAGGAATATGATACGGCTGGCTCACAGCTATGGAGCCAAGGTATTGATAGACGGCGCGCAGGCTGTTTCTCATCTTGCAGTAGACGTAACGGAATTAGAATGTGATTTCTATGTGTTTTCGGGACATAAAATATACGGACCTACAGGAATTGGCATTCTTTATGCAAGATCAGAAATTTTGCATGAGATGCCTCCATATCAGGGCGGAGGTAATATGATAGACGATGTGACCTTTGAAAAAACCCGGTATCAAGATCCGCCGGTGAGGTTTGAAGCGGGAACGGGAAGCATCGGAGACGCAATAGGATTGGGAGCCGCATTGAAATATGTGATGTCGATCGGACAGGAAAAGATTTTTTTATATGAGCACACATTGCTGGAGTATGCACAAGAGAAGATGCTGTCGATTCCCGGCCTGACACTTGTCGGGACAGCTGAAGAAAAGACGTCTATCCTGTCCTTCATTTTAAAAGGATATGAGGATGCGGAGATAGGTAAAGCCCTTAACGAGGAAGGCATTGCAGTCAGGACAGGCCACCACTGTGCTCAGCCGATATTGAGAAGATTCGGATTGGAGAGCACGATCCGCCCGTCCATAGCCTTTTATAATACCCGGGAAGAAGTAGATGAGATGGTCCGTGTTTTAACTTTGCTGCAGAAGGGCTCCTCCAAAATTTACTTGCATAATTAATTAATTATGGTATACTAGAAAAGCATTGGATTTTGAGTAAGACAAAATAATGCTCTCTGCTCTTTTTTTAGAGCCATTTAGTCCACAGGGAGGTGAAAAAATGAACAACAATTATGAAGTTATGTTCATCATTCAGGCAGCACTTGAAGAAGACAAGAAGGAAGCTGCAATTGAAATGGTGAAGGAAATCATTACTTCCGGCGGTGAAGTAGGAAAAGTGAACGTATGGGGCAATAGAAAGCTTGCATACCCAATCCAGAAGAAAAACGAAGGGTACTATGTAGTAATCGAATTCACTGCAAGTCCTGAGCTTCCAAAAGAGCTGGATAGAAGACTTAAGATTTCCGATTCATTCATAAGACATATCATTATTAACAAGAATGAACAATAGAAGTGTTTATATCAGCATATAAACAATCAGCAGAATGAGATATGAAGGTTTCAAAAAACCAAATTATCACAGAAGCAGAAAGGGTGGTATAATACATTGAATAATGTAGTCTTGATTGGCAGATTGACCAGAGATCCTGAGCTGAGATATATTCCGGAAAGCCAAAATGCGGTAGCTACGTTTACCTTAGCTGTTGACAGACCTTTTTCAAAGGAAAAACAGGCAGACTTTATTCGGATCACCGTATTCGGAAAACAAGCAGAAAACTGTGAAAGATATTTGGCTAAAGGCCGGCTGACAGCGGTTCAAGGCAGGATACAGACAGGCAGTTATAAGAATAAAGAAGGCGTTACAGTATATACCACAGATGTCATTGCTGACAGAGTAGAATTTTTGGAATGGGGCGACAGGACCGGATCGGGATCCGGATCGGGCTTCGGATTTGATAAGCAGCAAATCAATGATGCTCCGGGAATTCCAGACGGGTTCCAGTCTCTAGATGACGATGATGATATACCTTTCTAAATCAAATTAAATTAACAAATTTGCAGTAATTTATTCTATAAATTGAGCAAACGAAAATCAGGAGGTAGTAATAGACCATGATGGATAGAAGACGTGGTGGCATGAGAAGAAAAAAGGTATGCCAGTTCTGTACCGACAAGACAGAAACCATAGATTATAAAGATGTAGATAAGCTGAAGAAATATGTTACAGACAGAGGAAAGATCCTTCCCAAGAGAATCACAGGAACCTGTGCTGTTCACCAGAGAGAAGTAACAAGAGCAATCAAAAGAGCAAGAATCGTTGCCTTATTGCCTTATACAGCCGACTAATCATCAGAGCACATATGAAAATAAAAGAGAGGAAGCGAGCAATCGCTTCTTTTTATTACACGAAGGGAGAAAAATAATAGACTGCAATAATTTTATGATATAATTAGGGAATACTGAATGATTTCAAAAATAAATTTAAAGTATTTTCGGCAGCTCTAATATTTTTAGTATATCAATAGAAAGAAAGCGAAAACAGAAGAAAGAAATAGGAGTTAGAATGCGTGAAAAATCTATATTAAACCGTATTTCAGCATATTTTAAGACCCCCGGCAAAAGACCCGACTCGATGAAGGCTTATACGGAACATATCTTTCAAACAGTCGATAAGACCATGAGCTATTCCATATCCAATCATCCTTTGCCCTTATGCATGATAGATTCAGAAGGAATATTTCTCTGGTATAATAAAAGATTTGCAGACATCTATCAAGAAGCCGACTTAATAAATGATGGGATTACTCGTGTAACAGGATTGAAAGCATCGGATTTCTTTACGGAGGATCCTATAGAAAAGCCTGTTATGGTTACTTATAACGGAAAGATGTATAAGGTTTTGTCCTCTTATATTGATGAGGATAAAAACAAAAGCGCAGTGCTTTACTGGATAGACATGACAAATTATGAACTGGTAAAGACATTATATAAGGATGAAAAAAATTGCTTTGCCTATGTTATAGTTGATAATTATGATGAACTCATCTCATCCTCGCCGGACGACCGAAAGTCTATCGTAGCGGCGGAAATTGATAAAACTATAAGGCAGTGGGCGGCAAAAATGTCAGCTGCCTGTACAAGAGTTAGAAATAATCAGTATTTCGTAGTACTTGAACAAAAATATTTTGAAAAACTGGAAGCGGGCAAATTCGCTATTTTAGACGAAGTAAGGGGAATAGAGGCAGATGCGGATTTCCCGGTTTCCCTTAGTATAGGTATAGGAGTGGGCGGAAAGACGCCGCAACAGGGAGATGAATACGCTGCCGCCGCTCTTGACTTGGCGCTGGGTCGGGGCGGCGATCAAGCGGTAGTGAAAAAGGTCAGTAAGATCGAATACTACGGCGGCAGATTACAGACAGTAGAGAAAAGGAATAAAGGAAAGTCCAGAATCATGGCACACGCGCTAAGGCCGCTGATCGATCAGTCGAATCAAGTTATTATCATGGGTCATAAAAAGCCGGATATGGACTCATTCGGCGCGGCTGTTGGTATCGGCAGGATAGCCATGAACCGGAACAAGCCTGTTTCCATAATCATCAATTCATATAACGAATCCTTGACAGAAATGTATGAAATAGCAGTATCGATGGGAAATTATAATTTCATTAATAATGAAAAGGCCATAGAAGGGACTGACAAGGACACTTTGGTAATCGTGGTGGATACGAGCCGCCCAAGCATGGTTGAATGCCCCGAAATACTGGAAATGACAGATAAGCTGGTTGTCATAGATCATCACAGAAAAACAGAAGAATTCATCGAAAATGCATCACTTACGTATACGGAAGCCTATGCATCATCTACTTCAGAGCTGGTTACTGAAATTCTTCAATATAGCGGAGAAAAGAAGGATTTCGATAAATTTGAGGCAGAAGCGCTTCTTGCGGGAATAATAGTAGACACCTATCGATTTTCAGTCAAGACCGGCGTACGGACCTTTGAGGCGGCTTCCTGGCTGCGCAGAATGGGTGCAGATACAGCTAATGTAAGGCAATTTTTCCAGATGGATCTTGATTCTCTTAAATTGAGGTCACAGATTGTATCCAGCGCTACAACGCCGATTCCCGGTATAGCGATAGCAAGATGTAAAGGCCGCCATATTGATGTACAGGTCACAAATTCCAGAGCAGCTGATGAAATGCTGAACATAAAAGGTATAAAGGCAAGCTTTGTAGTGGGAGAAAACGAGGAAGGCTTTACCGTGATCAGCGCTCGCTCCTTGGGTGATGTCAATGTCCAGGCGATAATTGAGAAGCTGGGCGGAGGCGGCAACCTGACAAAGGCAGGCGCTCAGATAGAAATGCCTGTCGAAGAGGTTATGGATCGCATCATTGAGCTGGTTGGCGAGACTGAAGCAAAATAGGAGGATAAAAAATGATTGTAATATTGGAGAAAGACGTAAAAGGAGTCGGAAAGGCAGGGGAAGTCGTTAAGGTAAACGACGGATATGCCAGAAACATGTTGATCCCCCGAGGTATTGCCAAAGAGGCAACCGATGGAAATATAAGAAGTTTAGAAAAGCAAAAAGCGATTCAGGAGGAGCAGAGGCAAAAAGATCTGGCTGAGGCCAAGCAACTGGCGGAAAGAATCAGCGCGCTTAATGTTGGTATCGTCACAAAATCCGGAGAAGGCGGACGATTGTTTGGTTCTATTACCTCGAAAGATATTGCGGATGCCCTTATGCAGCAGCATAAAATAAACATAGACAAAAGAAAGATCGTATTGGAAAGCCCAATCAAACAAATAGGCGAGTACGAATTGGATATAAAGATATACCCGGAGGTTACAGCAAAGATTAAGGTAACAGTATCGTTATAAAAACATATCGCATTTATTCTGTTGTCGCACTTAGAATACGCTATACCAGGAACATTTCTAAGAGGATATGATATGAGCCAATATGAAAGAATACCCCCACATAACGACGATGCAGAAAAATCTGTGCTGGGCGCCATCCTTCTTGACAAGGAAGCACTTTATGAAGTGCTGGAAATCCTAAAGCCGGAAGATTTCTACAGCGAAATGCATAAAGAAATATACTCCGGCATAATAGAACTGTACAGAAAAGGTCAACCAGTAGATATTCTTACTGTTTCAGAAGAACTAAAAAAGCGGAAATCTCTCGAAATGGTAGGAGGCAGGGCATATATAGCATTGCTGTCCTCAGTCGTCCCTTCTACTTCAAATGCAGGAGAATATGCGAAAATCATTGCCGAAAAAGCAATGCTCCGAATGCTAATCAGTGCATCATCAGATATTATTGAAAAAGCATATCAAGAAAAAATGGAATCCGCTGAGGTTTTGGATTTCGCTGAAAGAGGGATTTTTGAAATCGCTCAGTCGAGACAGAACAAAGATTATCAGGCAATCAAGGACGTTTTATGGAACAATATTACAATGATCGATGAAATGTCAAAGCGTGAGGGGAATATCACCGGATTGACAACAGGCTTTGCCGATTTGGACGCAAAAACCTCGGGAATGCAAAAATCGGATCTGATCATGCTGGCAGCAAGGCCCAGCATGGGAAAAACAGCGTTTGCCTTAAACATAGCACAGCATGCCGCGATAAAAGGAAACGCTAAGATTTTGATTTTCAGTCTGGAAATGTCGCAAGAGCAGCTAGGTCAAAGAATGCTCAGTATGGAATCCAGACTTGAAATACAAAAATTAAAAACAGGGAATCTGGAACGTCAGGATTGGGATCAAATTCACATCGCATTGGACACCCTTTCCAAAACCAGTATTTACATAGATGATACGCCTGGCATAACCCCAATGGAAATCAAGAATAAATGCAGAAGGCTTAAGGCGGAGAAGGGGCTGGATCTGGTCGTCATAGACTATCTGCAGCTTATGACTCTTGAAGGGAGAACTGAAAACAGACAGCAGGAAATCACGGCGATTTCCAGGTTTTTAAAGCAGCTTGCCAGAGAAATGGATTGCCCTGTACTTGTATTATCTCAGCTATCCCGTGCACCGGAGCAGAGATCTGATCATCGGCCAATTCTTTCGGATCTTAGGGAATCCGGCTCTATCGAACAGGATGCGGACATTGTTATGTTTCTGTACAGGGATGAATACTATTATCCTGATACTACCGAAAAACCGAACGTATGTGAGGTAAACATCGCAAAACAGCGAAGTGGTCCAACCGGAAGCATAGAGCTTACCTGGCTTGGAAAGTATACCAGGTTTGTTGATAAAAGTAATATTAATGAAAAATAATTTTTTAAGGACATCAATATGAATTTTAAAAAGGAGATCATCAAGGATTTTTATCTGCGAGATACCCACGTTGAAAATATTTTTATAAATGAATATATGCCCCAGGCTCCCGGCAATTATGTCAAGGTATATTTATTTGCTTTAATGTATGCCGATTTTGACAAGAGCATGACGAATGAGACTATTGCGAAACATTTGGATATGGATGATGAAGATGTTTTAAAGGCATGGACATATTGGGAAAAGTTGAGCGTTATTCAAAAGCATTTTATAAAACCCGGTGATAAATTCCACTATCAGGTGGAATTTATCAACCTAAAGGGGCTTGCATACGGAAAGAATCATACGAAGACTCGTAACCAGGATCCCAAAGTACCGGACCGCTTGAAGGGTCTTATGGATAATAATGACATTAAGGAGATGTACGGCAGGATAGAACGGATAACAGACAGGCTGTTTGAAGGAAATGAACCCATGGAGATTCTTTCATGGATTACCGATTATAATGCAACGCCTGAAATGATCACATACGCTTATTCCTACTGCGTTAAGAAAAAGGGTCATAGCAATCATAAATATGTAGCAGCTGTCGTCAAGGAGTGGGCAAATCAAGGGCTGAAAACAATAGATCAGATAGAAAGTTTTCTAGCGGAAACAGATAATCGCCACTACCAATATAAAAGAGTGCTCCGGGCGTTGGGATTTCTGCGTAATGCGACAGAGGAAGAAAAAAGGGTCATGGATACCTGGTTTGACCAACTGGGCTTTAGTATTGATAAGGTGCTTGATGCTTGTAAAAAAACCACAGGTATATCCAATCCGAATATCAATTACATCAATACCGTGTTAAAAGCGTGGAGCAGCGGCAGCGAAAGAACTTCATCCCATAAAGGGGAAGGGGGCTCCGGAACCATAGCAAGAGTAATGAGCTCTTACGAAGAACTTAGAGCGAAGCATGAAACCGAAGCTGAAGAAAGACGCGCCGCGGTTTATAAAAAAATTCCCAGAGTGAGGGAGATAGAAGAAGAAACTCGAAATATCGGACTGCAGATTTCAAAGGTTATGCTTTCGGGCACAGCTGATATAAAGAGTAAAATCAAAGCCATGAAAGAAAGTGTAGATCGCCTTAACGAAGAGAAGGCTTTTCTAATGACGGAAAATAACTTTACAATTGATTATATGAATTTAACGTATACTTGCCCTATTTGCAAAGACACAGGTACACTGGATACGGGGGGGCGCTGCAGTTGTTTCCCCGAGAAACTTGAAAAGATTCAAAAAATGGATTGAAAAAACTCGAATATACAGATATAATGCTTTTGCAGGAATAAACAAGAATAAAGTATACAAATACATATGAAGATACCCGAGTGAGGTGGCTGTGAGGAAGCATATGAAAAAGACCAGAAACCTTAGCATGAAAATCAATAGCTTATGGACAAGCATAGCTTCAGGTATTAAACACAAAGCAGATAAAAAGGACCAAAATAAAGAATCCAAAGATATGGGGAGCGCCTGTACCCCAGTTTCAAGCTTGGATTTATCCGGAATGAACAAGGAACAGGCGAAAGCAGAAATTGATAAGCTGATCAATGAAAAACTCGAAAAAGTTTCTATGATGGAATTTTCTGAGTTGGACATTAATGTAGAAAAAGAAAAACGTATGGTCAGTGCGGAAAAACGCATTACCGAAAGAAGAAAAAAAAGGAAGCAAAAGAAATTCGAAGAAAAGCAGCTCGTCTTAACAGAAGAGGGCGGTTTTGCAGATTTTAAACAGGCTTCCATTTTTGATGTGATTCATCCGGAGATACATCCCTTTGATGAAGAAGTGAGCGAAGAACCTATCGAAGGCCAGATCTCCATTTTGGATGATATTATGGCTGCGGAACAGTCAAATGAGATCGATGCATCTGCGGAGCTCGTTTCATCTCAAGAAGATATCAATACATCTTTTGATTCTGCCATAGACAAGGTATTTGACTTTTGTGGATCAAACGCAGCAAAACTGGTTCAAGCGTGCCGGAATACCAGACAGTTATTGTACAAGAGACTTGTGCCGCAGTTTAAGCAAATAGAAGAAAAGCTGGAACTAAAAAAGAAGAGTATCGATATTATCGGCAAAAAAATCTACAGACGCTCTTTTCTGGTCAGAGAGTTTGCGGAAAATAACAAAAAGAAGATTCTCGTCAGCTTTGGCACGGGAGTTGCCGTATTTGCTGCGATCACCCTGACGATAGGCAGCATGACGGCTTACGAATATATCTATAACGGGAAGGTCTTGGGTATTGTTAAAAGCCAAGAGGACGTTTACAAGATTGTCGATGTTATCGGTGACAAACTGAGTTATCAATACGATGCGGAGATTTTCATAGACAAGGAGAAAGACATACGCTTCAACAAGGTCATTGCTCTTAATCAGGAAATTGATAACAAAGAGGATATTTTGAACAGACTGACCTATATGCGGGATATGAAAGCAAACGGCTACGGGATTTTTGTTGACGGTAAACTGGCATCGATTCTCGAAAGCGAAAAAGCCGCCAGGAATGTATTACAAAAAGTAAAAAATACTTATACAATAAATGATGCGGGTATTGAGTTTAAAGAGGTAGCTTTTGTAGAAAACGTCAAAATCAAAGATGTTGAAACCAAGCTGGGAGCCATAAAGAAAAAAGATCAGGCTATTGAATACTTAATGACAGGAGCCATTGAGAAAAAGATTCACGTTGTGCAACAGGGAGAGACCCTCTCCGAAATCTCCAAGATGTATGGTATGAAACAAAATGAACTGCTAAGTTCCAATCCTGATGTGATACCGGAAAAAATACAAATCGGTCAGGAGATCTGCCTTAATCAAATCGTACCTCTGGTTACGGTGAAAACTGTAGAGGTCGCACAATACAAAGAAATTATACCTTATGAAATCGTGTATGAAAATACCAGCACCCTTTATAAGAATGAACAGACAGTGAAATCCACAGGCAGTAATGGAGAAAAGGATGTTGTCGCCGAAATATTACAACATAATGGAATAGAGGTTAGCCGTAAAGAAGTCAAGACAACCATTTTAACAGAATCCTCGCCACAGGTAGTGCTGGTCGGTACGAAGGAACCGCCGCCATTGATCGGCACAGGAAACCTCACCTATCCGATCAGAGGAACGCTTACTTCAAGATACGGAACCAGATGGGGAAGAATGCACTCTGGAATTGACCTGGCAGCTCCCACCGGAACGAAAATCAAAGCATCTGACGGCGGAAAGGTGATTTTTGCCGGATATAA
>JAQWBM010000047.1 GCA_028706405.1 Eubacteriales bacterium | reverse complement strand
GTCTTCTCTTTTAAATCTACCATTGTAAAATAATGCTTTTGCATTGCTTTGTCATACGCCGTTCTGTGTGGGCCGTGTGTTATCATCGGATGTGTTGTAAAGCAGCGATCCTGAAATTTATAATCTGGAAATAATGTGATGCAGTAATCATACAAATCGAAGTCCGGTTTATAATTCTCAGCCGACACAAACAGTCGCACACAATCATATTTTTTAAATTCGATTCCGTTAAATTCACATACCGCCAATTGGGGATCGTCTGAATCGATCAGATTGTAACGTCTTGAAAGAAGCTGATAAATTATTGACGTCTTATAATCATTCCCGTAATTGACATTGAATGATGGCGACATATCGACAAATTTTATTTTTAAATCTTTCTTCTCCATATTTTCTCCATCATGATCCTGATGTTTCATCAAGCATTGTAGTATTCGCTCTTGTGCAGTATATTATAGGTATTGATCAGGTCCCGAATGCCTTCCTCAATACTGATCTGGGCCTTAAAACCCGCTTTCAGCAGCTTTTCGTTGCTTACAATATAATCGCGCTTGTCGACATCCTCGCCGATCCCGGCTTCGGTAAAATAGAAGCTTGGGATCTGTTTCTGAATAAGTTCGCACAATTCCCTCTTGCTGAGGTTAGCTTCATCCAGTCCCAGATTATATACATTATCCTTCATGCGGTCAAAGTTTTCTATTGCATAAATAAAAGCATCCGCCACATCTCTTACATGTATGTAATTGCGCTTGAAATCAGCCTCAAACAACACGACAAACCGGTCTGTAAACGCGCGATACACAAAATCATTTACCAGCAAGTCCAATCTCATCTTGGGGCTTGATCCGAACACGGTCGCAAGACGAAACACCACAGCGTTTCCACGGTCTAGAATTTTGGCTTCCGTTTCAGTTTTCAGCTTGCCATACAGCGAAATCGGCCTGAGCGGGGCTTTCTCCGTACAGAATATGCCTTGTTCGCCGACGCCATAGCCCGAATTGGTATTAGGGTAAATGATACGCTGCTCCGGTTTTATAAACTTAAGCATGTCCGCTATCGCATCCCTCGTGATGGATGTCGCTGCCATCGGATCCAGATTCGTGATCGGCGCTCCTGTATAGCAGGCAAGCGGTATGATATAATCTGCGTTCTCTGCAAGTTCTTTAACAAGCTCCAAATTCCTGACGTCACCGCGAATCACTTTTAAATTCTTATCAAAACAGCAGTCAAGCAAAGAATTTTGACGAAACATAAAATTATCGAGCGCGGTAACCTCATGGCCCTTCTGCAGTAATTTCGGGATCAGGATCGATCCGATGTAGCCTGCTGCTCCTGTTACAAATATTTTCATATAAACCTCCTCTTACGTTAAGATCTCGGTTCAATCTCCCAAAATCTTTCATTTTGATTTATTTCCCAACATTTTTAATCGCAACAATCACCACAGTGCTTTGGCTGCTTTTTCTAGGTCTTCCGCATTTTTATAAAATGCTCTCTCCAGGACATAGCTCGCTGGCGTCGGGACGTCTTCACTGGCTAGTCTGACAATCGGGGCTTTAAGCAGTCCAAAAGTCTTTTCACCGATTCTAGCCGCAATTTCAGCCGAAACTCCTCCTGTTGCCCATCCTGTATCCGCGATCAAAAGGCGTCCTGTTTTCTTGATCGAATTGATAATGATGTCCTCGTCAAACGGTTTGATCGTTCTTAAATCGATAATCTCTAAGGAAATTCCTTCCTCTTCCAGTTTTTTAGAAGCCTTCAGCGCCTCCGCAACCATTTCGGAAATCGCAACTACAGTGATGTCGGTTCCAGTTTTTCTGACAACCCCTTTTCCAATGGGAATCTTATAAGCCTGTTCCGGAACATGTCCCGTTTGGTTAAAGAGCTTACGGTGTTCAAATATCATCACCGGATTGTTGTCCTCGATTGCAGATAATATCAATCCCTTCACGTCGTAAGGAGTAGTCGGCATAATGATTTTCAGGCCGGGAACGTGCATGAACAATCCATGCAGCGCCTGGGAGTGCTGGGCTGCAGAACCCCATCCCATGCCGGTGGTCGCCCATACGACCAGTGGAACATTGCATTGTCCACCGGACATATAATTTAATTTTGTCGCATGGTTTACGATCTGATCCATAGCCAGCATCAGAAAATCAGGTCTGTTGTGACAATAAAACGGCCTTAAGCCTGCAGCGGCCGCCCCAACTGCAATCCCTGTAAGACCCGCTTCTGCCAGCGGTGTTTCAAAGACTCTTTCCTCTCCATACTTTTTGTAGAGGCCGGTAGTAGCACCGAACATGCCGCCCGGATCGTTGATTCCCTGTCCCATAACAAAAACTCTCTTGTCAATTTCCAGGGCGGAATCGAGCGCTTCTCTCACCGCTTCTGTATATTTTAGCCTTCTTGAAGTGGGGGCTTCCGTATTGTCATCGATTTCAAAGTAATCGCTTTGTGTAATCTTAGTCCAGGGCATACCATTTCTCCTATCCAAAAAGTCCGTTGTAGAGATTGCCGACGTCAGGTAGCCTGCTCTCTTCTGCAAAACGGAACGCATCATTCAATTCGTTTTTATTTGTCTCCTCAATACCTGAAATGATATCTGTATCTATGAGATTCTCTTTAGAAAGAATCCTCTCAAAAGCTGCAATCGGACATTTTTCTTTCCAGGAATCCCATTCTTCCTGACTTTGATATCCAGCTTCCACACCAGTCTTCGTATCATGATGATCTCTAAGCCGATAGGTTACATATTCAATGAAAGAAGGGCCGCGGCCGTAACGGGCATGCTCAATCGCTTTTCGGGAGGATTCATAGACGGCCAGTACATCATTCCCGTCCACCGTATAAACAGGCAGAATTCCTTCAAATTTTTTCGAGACCCGCTGTTCCTTTTCTCTTTTTAACAAATGCGTCCCGACGGAATAAAGGTTATTCTCGCAAATATATACCACTGGCAAATTTTTTAGAACCGCAAAACAAAGGCTTTCATAGACAACGCCTTCCTCCGTAGCGGCGTCTCCCATAAACACAACGGTAACTCTGCCCTCACCCAAGGTCGAAGCAGCCAGCGCATCTCCCGTTCCGATCGGTACCCCGCCGGCTACGATGGAAGATGTAATCGGAAAACCGACATTATTGTCGACCAGATGCATGGATCCTCCGTATCCCTTTGAACAGCCGGTTTCTTTATTGTGGAGTTCCGCAATCATCGCCTTCAGATTTCCGCCTTTTGCAAGGTAGTGTCCATGGTTTCGATGATTACTGAACAGTTTGTCATCCTTGCTTAGATTCGCGCATACTCCCGCAGCGATCGCTTCCTGGCCGATGTACAAATGAACAGGGGTGTGCATATTATCTTCCCGGTAATGCGCAGCGATTTTCTCTTCTGTCATCCGGATTCTTTTCATCGTTTTATATAATTCCAGCAAGGCTTCTGCGGATAGATTATATGAATTTTTCATTGCAACTACCTTTCTTGACTTCGCCTTTCGCTTAAAGCTCGTTCAGTTTCCTGCACAGCATATTGATTTTTTCCTTTTCCAGTGTCGGATAATTGCCCAAATACATGCCGTACTGATGGATATACTCGGCGTTGGTTAATTTTTTTGCATCAACACCGGGGCAGGCCTTTTTCAAAAACGGCTGCCGAGCCAGATTCCCTCCGCCTGCAGTCCCTCTTCTGAACTCGACGTTTTCTTCCCGGAACATCTTTACAACACGTTGATACAGCTCATCGTCTCCGTTTCTCACCAGTAAAATAAATGCATAATTTATGCTGCCATCCAGCTTAAAATCGGTAAAATATTTTCCCGGGTCCAGTTGTTCCACAAAAAGCTTGAAGTTCTCGTATCTGCTGCGGTTATTGGCATCCAGCCGCTTTAACTGGTTCAGTCCGATGACCGCATTGAGTTCCGTGCTTCTCATGTTAAAACCCGGGACCGCAAATGTAAACTCGGGATATGTCTCTGTATAGAGGTTTTCAAACTCGTTCTTGTATTCCTGACTGTTGCATTCCCTTGTCATTCCGTGACTCCGAAACATTCTCGCATATTGATACAGCTTTTCATCATCGGTGCAGATCATCCCGCCTTCGATCGTACTCATATGATGCGCATAATAAAACGAAAAGTTGGAAATTCTGCCAAAAGTCCCGATTTTCTGGCCTTTGTGCGTCGCCCCGTGGGATTCACAACAGTCCTCAATCAGAGGAATGTTCCGTTCCTTCAGAATCTTAAGCAGCTTGTCCGTCAAGGCATTAAAGCCCAAGACATGCGTCAGCAGCACCGCTTTCGTGTTCGTTGTGATTTTTTCTATGATCCTCTCGTCATTCATCGAGAGATTTTCCAGATTTACATCGGCAAATACCGGTTTGTGTCCTGCATTGATGATCGCCGCAATATCGCTGGACCATCCGATCGGTGAGGCGATGATCTCGCCCTCGCCATAAAGTTCCTTTAGAATCGCCATTGTAATAAAATTTGCGGAAGAACCTGAATTTACAAAGATACTATGTTTGACTCCCAGCCATTGACTCCACAGCTTCTCAAATTCAACAACGTTCTTATTCTGGGTAAAAATATCGTTCTTTTGCAGGAATTCAATCAGGAATCCGACATCCTCGCGGGTAATATTATTGTCCATCAGCGGCAGATTAATCATGCGCGTATCTCCTTTATTTTAAAGTTTCGGTTAAATCTTTCGTGTATTTACAGCATGTTTTCCAAAAACCACGCATATGTTTTTTGTATTCCTTCATGTAACGCGGTATTTGCCTTCCAGCCCATCTCGTTAAGTTTTGTTGAATCCAGCATTCGTTCCAGCATCCCGTCAGGTTTTGATGTGTCAAAGACAAGTTCTCCCTCGTAGCCGACAACCCTGACAACCGTTTCAGCAAGCTCCCGGATTGACGTTGTTTTTCCAACTCCGGCATTCAGGACTGCGTCGTCGCTATAGTGATTCATGAGAAAAACGCATGCCTTCACCGCATCCTCAATAAACAGAAACTCCCGTCTCGGATTCCCCGTTCCCCAGACAGTTACCTGCCGAATATTATTTATTTTCGCATTATGAACTCTTTTTATCAGCGCCGGTATTACATGATTCTCTTTTTCATCAAAATTATCGCCCGGCCCGTAAACATTGGCAGGAATGCAACTGATAAAAAGATCTCCGTATTGTTGATAATAATACTGGCAAAGCTTAACACCCAGGATTTTCGCTATGGCGTATCCTTCATTGGTCGGCTCAAGTGGTCCTGTGAGAAGATATTCTTCCCTGATCGGCTGAACGCTTTTCGTCGGATAAATACAGGAAGACCCCAGATAAAGCAGTTTCTTGACGCCCGCTTTGTGAGCAGCGTCGATAACATTTGCTGTCATCTTAACATTTTCCATGGTAAACTCAGCCATTCTTTTACTGTTTGACTGTATCCCGCCGACCAGGCCTGCCATATGGAAAACATACTCCGGCTTTTCAGTCATAAAGAACGCTTCTGTTTCAGCCTGATTTGTCAAATCCAGCTCACTATGAGTTTTCAGAATGAAATTGAAATACCCTTCACTTCTAAGATAGTTGAGCGTGTTTGTTCCCAAAAGGCCCGTATGCCCTGCTATATAAATTTTACTGTCTTTGTTCATTTCTCTATTTCTTCTCCTCTGTAATAGATCACCTGACTTCCCGTTTTATCAAAACAGAATGGAACATGGAGAAATCCTTTCAGTTCACGTAGCAATGCCTCTTTTTTCTCCGGTTTTACAAAAAACAGCAGAAATCCACCGCCACCGGCACCAAGAAGCTTACCTCCGATCGCACCGCCGGAAATGCCTTTGTTATAGATTTCGTCAATTGCCTGATTGGAAACTTTATCGGATAGAGATTTTTTTATCTGCCAGTTGTCATTAAGCAATGCACCGAATTCGCATATATCCCGGTCAGAGCTTAAAATTTCAATGGCCTGATCCGTGAAGCCGGCCATATGATGCAGTGATTTCGAATTACTTGAAATGTTTTTGATTTTTTCTTTCTCAATGTCAGCTGCAAACCGCTGAAACCCAGTAAAAACAAGTACAAGATGCTCATTAAGCATTCGGTACCGTTTTTCACTGATGGTCATCGGCTGAACCTCAAAACTCATATCTTTCTTGAAAACGATATGATTTAATCCTCCGAACGCGGCAGCAATCTGATCCTGTGAGCCGACAGCTTCTCCGATCAAATCCTGCTCGATATGGATCGCTTCTGCGGCAAGCTTCCTTTTTGAAACAATATGACCGTTCAATCCATACAAAGCATGAAGCAGTCCTACCGTAAAGGAGGAGCTGGAACCGATTCCGGACCGTGCCGGAATATCCGTATTATAATGGAGATCCAGCCCATAATCGATACCCAGATAGCGCATGGTTTCTCTGATTGAAGGATGGTCAATCTGTTCGATCTCGTTTATCCTTTCGTTTTTGGAACCATAAACCAATTGATGTTTATACTCCCAATAAGGCGGCATATGCCTGCAGGTAATGTACAGGTATTTGTCAATGGTTGTTGACAGAACTGCTCCGCCGTTTTCCCTGTAATAATCCGGCAGATCCGTTCCTCCTCCAAAAAACGAAATTCTAAAAGGTACTCTTGTTATGATCATAAATAATCCTTTCTATCAGCTCGGCCAGGCTGCCGCCGTAAAGGTCGGCATTTACTCGGGCTTCTTTCTCTTGAATCTCCTTGCAGATCATTCCAGTTTTACATCCTGCATTCTTTCCCGCCAGAAGGTCGCTTGCGCTGTCGCCTATCATGTATGACTCACCCAGATCAATGTTGTATTTTTCCGCCGCCTGCAGGATCATTCCGGGTTTTGGTTTTCGGCATTCACAGATGATTTTATATTCTGGCCGCTCCCCTTCAAAGCCTTTATCAGGATGATGGGGGCAAAAGAAGATGTCGTCCAAATACGCATTTTTTTCTCCAAGCAGACGTTCGAGGCGGTTATGGATCTGTTTTAACTCCTCCAGCGAGCAATCACCTCTGGCGATCACGGGTTGGTTTGTTATCAGAATCGCCAAATAACCCGAATCATTAACAGCTCTGATCGCTTCCGCAGCGCCGTCGATTAGTTTAATTTCTTCAGGATTTCGGACAAAACCATTATGGACATTGACGGTCCCATCCCTGTCCAGAAATATTGCCCGCTGTCTCTGCGCGAGGTTTTTACGCTTTACAAGACCGGTTTCAAAGTCTCTGAGTACCGCCCTATACCGTTCAGGCGTTCCCATATCCTTGACATATTCCGGCGTATCATATGCAAAGACTCTATATTTTAAAAGGTTCGGTTTGAGAAACTCCCGGTCAAGATCCATCTTCCTCGCCGTATTCATTTCCTTCATGAAGCATAGAGTATGCTGTTCAATGAGATGAATTCCGGCATTTACTCTGTTCTCATAATCGGTCCGCTCATCTTCTTTATTCAGCCATCTTACGATCCGTCCCTCGCCATCGGTCACAATTAGCGCGCTGTCATATGGATGGCTGTTAGGATGAGTCAAAAGGGTAATGTCTGCATGGTTTTTTTTATGGTATTCTATCAGCTTTCCCAGATTAACATCCAACATGATATCGCCGTTGATCAGAAGGATCGGGTCGTTGTCGTCGGACAGGGCGTAATATAATCCCCCGGCGGTTCCGAGCGGCTCTGTTTCTACGATATAATCAATGGAAACGCCCTGATTCTCCCCCTTTCCGAAATGGTCTATGATTATGTCTCCCATATGACCAACGACCATGGTGACCTTCCGTATTCCTTGGTAAACGAGCCAATCAACCTGGCGCTCAAGAAGAGGTTTTCCGCAAATATCGATCATTGGCTTCGGGATATCGTCCTTGACGCTGCTGATCCTTGTGCCCTTTCCCCCAGCCATTATTACTGCTTTCATATTCAATGCCAACCTCCGGCTTCCGTTCCGAAAAATTCCTCTTCCAGCATCGCACAGATCGTATGGTAGACCGGCAGATGCAGTTCTTGTATATCCGGAGTCCGGTTTGACGGCACTTTTATGACAAGATCAAACAGCTCATTCATCTTGCCGCCATTCTCACCGGTCAAGCCTATGGTTTTCAGGTTCAGCGCTTTGGCGACGATCCCGGCATTGAGAACATTACTGGAATTTCCCGAAGTGCTGATTCCTATAAGAACATCTCCCGCCCTTCCGTATCCAAGCACCTGCTGCGCGAACATCAGGTCCGATGAGAGATCGTTGCAGACTGCAGTGCTGAGCGCGGAATGTGCCGACAGGCTGATTGCGGGCAGCCCTTGCTGTAAATGCTGAGATAACTGACCGGTTCTGTCAAGCTCGTCCAGCTTCTTAGCAAGTTCATCAGCAACAGGCCTTTTATTCAAAAATCCTTTCATCAGTTCTCCGACAATATGGTCCGAATCCGCCGCACTGCCTCCGTTTCCGCATATCAGCAGTTTCCCGCCACCGGAAAATGCTTCGGACAGTATATTGAACGATGTAACTATATCCTCCCTGTTTGCCACTAGTTTCGGACGATTATTCAACAGCTTGTCCAGATGCGACATGGTTGCCTTTTTCATATTGCACCCCTCTTCAAATTATCTTGGCTTGATAATACCAAATATTAGATTAAGCTCTTTTATTTTAAATAAGCACAGCAACAGCATGTACACCGCTCCTGCAAAGCAGACTGCAATAAACAGCTGGGCCGTTCTGGATACAATAATATACTGCAGCGGTAAAACGACGTATTGGTACAGCAAATATGAGGCACCCACTGCGATGACAGCGGATATAACGATTCTGAACAAATTGCTGTAAGACTCTACTGCTTTTATTTTCGGATAGTGCTTTTTCAATGCGTAGAGAAGCATCAGCATTCCACAAATGGACGCGATACTTGAAGCAAGCGCCAGCCCGCTAAGCGCCATGTATCTGACAAGAATCAGGTTCACGGTTATATTGATTATAACACCAATACCGCCAAAAATCATCGGTGTTTTCATGTTGTCCATTGAATAGAACACCTGTGTGAATAATATGCTGATTGCCGAAAATGTCAAACCGATTACATAGTAGAAATACGCCGATCCGGTCATTGACGTGGCAAGTGCATCAAAAGCGCCGCGCTCATACACTACCTGGACAATCTGATCGCTGTACAGCATCGAACCCAGCGTGCAGGGAACTGCTATGATTACGATCAAAGTGATTCCAGTCTGAAGGATGGACGCCATTCTCTCAGAATCCGAAACAGCGCTAGCCTTGGCAAGCTTTGGATAGATAATCGTCGTCATGATTGTGATTGTCAGACCGGAAATCATCGCGACGAGCAGGTTTCCATAGTTTAATGCCGATACGCTTCCCTCCGTCAGCCCTGACGCAAGCGTTTTGTCGACAAAAGCATTAATCTGCGCCATGCTGTTGCCGATAAATACAGGTATCGCAAGTGAAATCACTCTCTTTACAGTATGATCGATACGCTGTTTTTTCCGGTAACGGAAGCCCTTTTTTTTCGCAAGTGCCGCCATGATTAGCACTCTGAAAATATTTCCTGCCAAATACCCCAGCGGCAGATAATAATAAGACGTGTAGAAGCTGACGGTTATTGCCGCTATGATGGCCAGGTTCAGTAGAAATCCGTATGCGACCTGCGGGAGGAAGACGCCTTTATATTGTAAAAACGCCTCAAAGATATCTGATATTGAAATCATAATTAAAAATACAAAGGTAATTTTCAGAAAAGTACCTGTCAAATCTGCCGCATCACTTTCAAAGCCACCGGCGAACAATACCACGATCTGACGGGAGAAAACAATACCGAATATGCTGAAAACAGCTGAAATAATCGCAATCGTTTTAATGATGCCGCTTGTAAAGTCATTTGCTTTTTCTTCTCCCTCCAGCTCATTGATTTTTGAGAAAGTCGGCATGTATGCAACCGCAATCGAACCGGCTATGCCTCCAAATATGATACCCGGTATCGCTACGGCCATTACATATGCGTCGGTAATGTAACTTGCCCCGAAGAAATATGCCATGATCATTTCCCTGACAAAGCCAAGAAGCTTCGAGCAAAAAGTCAATATGGCCATAAGTACCGCTGTTTGCGCAGCAGTTCTGACTATTCTGTTTGAAGCAGGCTCATGCGTTAATTTAATATGTTTACCCATATTATATTTTCGTCCTTCCACGAAATATTATTCTCCAATTCCGACCGTTCCCAGTATAAGCATACACTGTCCGCTTGAATCATATCTCTCTCAGACGGCATACTAATATATTCGGCATTATCACCCAAAGCTATTTTACAGATTTCCATCATTTCATCTTCCGGTCCATATACATATATTTTCTTTCTCAAACTTTCATATTGTTTAACAATAGATCTTATTCTATCAGTAACCCTTATGACAGCCCCATATGAAATCTTTATATACTCCTTGGTGAGGGAAGCTTTCTCGGCTAATCCCTTCGGAGTTAAGTTATACTTTATGGATTTAGCTGTTTGTCCTTCAATTTTTATTAAGCCCTTTTTTACACATTTCTTTATCAAAAAATTAACTTGTCCCAAAGAGATGCCGGTTTGCGCAGCAATCTTCCTTTGGGATATTGACGGATTTTTAGCTATTATTTGTAATATGTCAAGTTCGTCGTTCATACTTATTACCCAATATTATGCAATTAGTTTATAATATGATTTAGCGTTCACTTTCTGAACGATATTATCTTACTGTATTAATCGTTTAATGTCAATGAGTATAAATTGGGATGTCAATAATCCTTGGGAATTTACCGAATCTGAATAAAGACGCAAGTTTTCTTATCAAATCTACATGTATATGATATAATAATTGTGATTATTTATATTCGAAAGGGTTTAATTATGGCAAAAAAGTATTCATCCGCTAACAAGCCTGTATCTGACGGGGGTCAATCGCAAGATGCATTGGAATCTTCCTCCCATCATGGTTGGTTTGGAATCATCATAACTGCTTTATTTATTTTTATTCTTACCCTTGCAGGCAGCATGGATAGCATTGTTGAAAAATGGACAGGCCTTGCCTCTGCTATCATATTGCTTCTTCTATTACTAATTTCAAAAAAAACATCTGTATTAAAAGAATACATTACACCATTATTTTATGCTTTCCTTGCATATATCCTCTGGGGAGGCATATCAACTTTTTATGCGGCTTCCGGCAAATTTGCCATCTTTGAATTTTCGAAGCTTTTGGTGGCATTATGTGTTTATATCGCAGTCTTATTCTTTACAAGCCGCGATCAATTCGGCTTTAATAGAGTATCTCTTATTCTCGCATCAACCGGTTGTTTTTTCGGGATCATATCTGTGGATGCTGCATCGTCAGGTATTTTAGCCAAAGCCTTTAAGGCGTTTTTTGGAATATTCACTGATAGTTTTATTTATAACGGCGCCTTTGAGCAAGGTATAAGAATAACCGGCATTTTTGGAAATCCTAATACTTATGCCGGTTTCATGGCTTTAGCGGTTATTCTTTCCTTATACTTGGTGACACATGCGTCAGGCAAAAAGGACACTATTATTTCAGCCGGCTTGCTTGCAATAAATGCCCTTTCCTATTTGCTTGCTTTCAGTATGGGTTCTTTATTTATGTTCTTCATCGCTTGTCTGATTATGATCGGCACTACTGAAAAAGGAAAAAGAATATCATTATTCCTTCTTATGATGGAAACCGCTATTCTTACATTTATATTTGCTTTTATCTCCATGATAGGGCTTGGCAAAACGGGAATCGTTGGCCTTACTCCGCTTTTAGCCTTATTGCTTAATGCCTTTTCTCTGTATCATTTGGATCAGCACCTTCGTCCCGCTTTAAGCAGGAAACTTAATGAAAATATAAAACTTTTATATAGTACTGTTATTATCATCGTTGTAGTTGTCATAGGTTATACTGTATCTGCGCTAATGATTTCAAGTGATATGTCTCTGAATGCAAATGAAAACATTAGCAGATCTATTTACGTACCCGGCGGTGAATATTCTTTGTCTTTAGAAAGCTCTGCACCTGTCAGTTTAATTATTGAAAGTCAAAATGAATATGACCTTATGAGACATACTTCAACGATTCTCTACACAGGGGCATCAGAGCAACCTGCAGCTTTCACGGTACCTGATGATTCGCAAATAGTACAAATTCAATTTATAGCAGCTGGGCAAGATACGGAAATCTATAATGCGGAATATAAGGGTGCTGAGGATGGTAATGTACATTTGGATTATCCGCTTTTACCAAATATTATAGCAAACCGTATTCAGAACCTGTTTGCTAATGAAAACGTGGTTCAGCGTACGATATTCTTTGAAGACGGTATTGAAATATTCTCTAAGTCACCGGTTATAGGTAGAGGCCTTGGAGGATTTGAAAACGGAGTATATTCGGTTCAGGATTTCTATTATGAAACCAAATATGCTCATAATCATTATATTCAGGTTCTCAGTGATTTAGGGATTATTGGTTTTATCATTTTTATATCTATTCTTGTTTCTTCCGTGGCTGCTATTGTCAAGGCTAAAAGAAAGTCACTGTCACTCTTTGCAGTCCCGGCATTAGCTGCCTGTATCGTTCAAATATTTGGGCAGGCTTTAACAGACGCTGTTTGGTCAACGGGAGTCTTTCTTGGTTTTTCAGCGGCAATATTAGCATTGATCACCGTATTCTGCGCAGAACCTCTTAAGCTGAAGGAGACATTCAACAGGGATCGCTTAGGTGTCGCAGAAAAGGCTGTCCTTGTTGTCTTTACCGGAATATTTATTATTCTATTATCAGGTAACCTTTATTCCCAAGCTCATGCTAAAGCCGGGGTTAAAGATTTTAAGGAAATTGAACGTCTTATTTTGCTTGATCGGTTTGAGCATAATGACTATAAGCTTTCATATATAGTAAATGCTCCGAAGTCAAATTCTGAAGAAGTATTGCAACAGTCACAAATTTATTCAGAACAGCTTTCCAAGGCAGAATCTAACAGCCTTGCCCCATATATCATGGATTACGAGTTTAAAATATATCATGATTCTGATGCAATTGATGCTGCCAAATCCGGTATTGCAAATAACAAATCGAATCCGGGTATGTGGATTCGAATGTTTGATGTGTTAGAAGAGCACATTGACCCTGTGGGTCCTAATGTCGACGATGCGGCCGACAGGCTTAGAAGTCCGGAGTATTATATCAAAAGCGTAATAGAACTGTACAATATGCTTCAGGAAAGAAATGCAAGTTCGCTTGATGATATTATGCTGACTCCATCTAATAATGCCTTTATCGGGAAATGTCTTGAGATCGAGACGACTCATCTTTATTCAGTGGACTGGGTGTTTACTGCTATTATGACTTATGCATTTGACAGTGTTTGCGCTGTCGATGCTAATCAAGACGGATTACCGGATAGCCTTTCCGTAGTTGCGGGCAGTGCCCAGGGAAAAGACCTGGGAGTAATTTCTGTTTCTGATAATACTGTCCTTGATTTTAATTTATATCATAAACTGCGTGGTAAATACACTTTTAAAATAGAGGCGCCGACTCCTCAGGGGATAATGATTTCATATAATGGACAGGAGCAGGATGTTATCTATACAAACGATGAGGCTTATGTCATGATCGATTTGCAAAATAATTCAGATCAGCTTTTAAGTAAATTTACTGTGACACTGCCTACCGCTGCCGAATTGGATGCGATTACTTTCACCACGAAGTTAGAGTAAAATAATTGTTTTAGGCGATGGAAATCTATAAATCAAAGATCTTAGATTTTCAATCCTATACTGTCAGAGGCTCTGAAGAGCCGGACAGTATGTTAATACTGTACAAGGGGGTATCAAAATGAACAAGCATGTGAACAGATTTTTTATAACTATCTTAGTTTTCTCGTTGATTTCATTTGGTTTTCCGGCATCTGCGTTTGCGGCGATAGACGATGCTGACGACATCAGATATTCGATGGATTCTGATGAAACGCTTGATTTTGATGAGAAGGATTTTAATGATGTATGCGAGGAGCTTACCGAGGAAGAATTGGATTATGTGAAGTTCGAGCTTCCTGACAAGGACGAGGGTGTTCTGTACTATAACTACGATGAGGATGAGGACGTTGAAGATCAGACAAAAGTCAGCTCATCAAAAAAGTATTATTACAGTGAATCATCCTATATCTCTAAAATAGCCTTCGTTCCGGACGAGGATTACTCCGGTACTCTTACTATTAACTATGCCGGCTATGATGTTGATGACAACGTTTATGACGGTAAGGTTAAAATTGCAGTGGACGGCGGCACTTCTACCTCCACGATTACCTACACTATTAATTACGATGATGATTATATACAGTTTGATGATGAGGATTTTTACGATGCATGCGAAGAAATTCAAAAAGAGGAGCTTGATTATGTAAAATTTACTCTGCCGGATAGTGATGAAGGCATCCTATATTATAATTATGACGAGGATTCCGATGACAATACAAAAGTTACATCTTCAAAGAAATATTATTATGACTCTACACCCCGACTATCAAGGGTTTATTTCGTCCCTGATGAAGACTTTTCCGGTTCTCTTACCATGAAATACACAGGTTACGATATTGAAGGCGACAGTTATTCCGGTAAGATCAAAATATCTGTGAAAGGTTATGATGACGATGATTCTGCAGAAAGCACGATCACTTACAGTATAGATAGCAACAAGGATTTGGTTGATTTCGATGAAGATGATTTCAATGATGTTTGCGAAGATCTGAATGACGAAGAGCTTGATTATGTTACGTTCACAGTTCCATCCGCTTCAAAAGGAAATCTATATTATAAATATGATGATGGCAAATATTCTTCCGTCGTGACTTCCTCAAAGAAATACTATTACGACAGTTCTCCGTATATTTCAGACATTACATTCATGCCAAATAAAAACTTTGCTGGAATCTGTAATATTGAATTTAGCGGAAGAGATGTCGAGGGGGATTCTTTTTCCGGAACAGTCGTAATAAATATCGGCGGCAGCAATATAAATGCAGATACGATTACATACACAGGCAAACCCAATACAGCATTATATATGAAGGATGCGGATTTTAACAATGCCTGCAAGAAGCTTAACGGGAATCCTCTTGACTTTGTGACATTCACTCTGCCATCAGATTCCTCAGGAATCTTGTATTATGGATATAATGCAGACGGCAATTATACTTCAAAGGTCAAAGCTGCTGCAAAATACTATTATAGCGGTGCTCCTTATATCTTAAACGTTGCATATGTGCCGGAGAATAATGTTTCGGGAATAGTCACTATTTCATACACAGGCTATGATACGAACGGATTGGCTTACTCAGGTAAGATACAAATCAATATCACAAATACCGGAACCGCCCCAACAACTCCTGTCGGAACACTTGTTTCGTCAAAATACTTCCGGGATGTTGACACATCATACTCATGGGCGGTGCCTTATATAGACAATCTCTATGAAAAAAGCATTATATCCGGAACAGGTTCCTCCGGTACCGCAAAGCTTTATGATCCAGCATCAAATGTGAAACGCGGAGATTTCATGTTGATTTTATATAGGGCTTTAAATTTGAAAACGAGCTCTTCAACGGCAGGATTTTCAGACGTACCATCAAACAGCTATTATTATACAGCTATACAAACAGCTAAGGCTTTGGGAATAGCCCAAGGTGCATATAACAAGTTTGAGCCGAACAGTAATATAACAAGAGAAGATGCTATGGTTTTGGCTTTAAGAGCTGTGAATATCACCAGTACGACAATCCCTCCGGGGAATATAGGTGACCTGAATAGCTATGCAGACTATACTTCTATTTCCGACTATTCCAGAAGTGCGTTGGCATCACTGGTAAAGGCTGGCGTAATTACCGGAAGTGATGATAACAAGCTTTATCCAAAAGGGAATCTGACTCGTGCTCAGACGGCTGCAATAATTTACAGGATAAAGGACTTGTAAATTGTGCATGTGAGCCCTTAGATAACTGCAAGAGCGTAACTGTATATATTAAATATTATCTTTTTGAGGGACAGAGCAATCTGTCCTTTATTTTACCTTTCGAAGGATGACTTCTTCCTGCCTCGACACCTCTTTTTCAATCCGGTCCAACTTATCTGAATTTTGTATATAGCCATTAAATAGAGGTAAACGGTAAACCAGCCGTACAAGATAAATGTCAGAGCCGCGTGTCACTCCGAGGAGTTTGATTACGCGGCTATGATTTTCATCATTTCAGGTTTTTCTTGCAATTCTCTGGCAACGCATCAGACCATGGGAGAAGGTCATCTATGAAATCCAGATTTGTGTCATCCATATGCTTTGGAAATTCCTCAAGTACATGTACGAAGTAGTCATAAGGCTTCAAATCATTGGCCTTGGCAGACTCTGCCAGGCTATACGCAATCGCGCTGGATTCTGCTCCATTAATTGTATCAATCAAATGCCAGTTATTCTTGCCGACACAGAAGCTGCGGATCGCGATTTCGGCAGCGTTGTTATCAAGTGGTACTGCAGGATCGGATAGGAACACCTTGAGGTAGTTCTCCTGATTTAAGCAATAAGTGAATCCTTTTCCCGTTTCCGAATTTTTCGGTACCTTGTTCTCATTCATTTTTATCCACGCAAAGAAAGCTTCTACCAGTGTCTTTACAAGAAGCTGCCGCTTTTTTAAGCGCTCTTCTGGCATAAGATCGGCGAGCTGATTATCTATATGGTAGATTTGAGCGATTTGCTCAAGGGCAAGTGCTGCAAGCGTATCCTTTGACGTATTCTTCCCAAGGGATTTGCAGATATTCGCGAATCGCCTTCGAGCATGGGCCCAGCATCCGGCTACCGTAAGCTCACCCGGTCGCTCTTTTCCCAGTTTATGATAGACCTGATATCCATCACAAACCACTATGCCATTGTACCCGGCCAGAAATTCTCTCGGATGATCTGCCTTTCGGGTCTTCTGATACTCGTAGAGCACAGCAGGGGGAACGCCTCCGTGTTCGCCGGTCCGATATACCCACATGTAACTATTCGCCATGGTATCCCGGCCATCTTTTGCTACCCTTACCGGCGTCTCGTCGGCGTGTAGAACGTGGCTCTTGTAGATTTCTTTATGGATACGATCATAAAGAAGGGAAAGATATCGTTCGCTCGACCGAATCACCCAGTTTGCCATTACCTGCCTGGCGATATTTACTTCATTTCGTTTGAATTCTTGCTCTAAGCGATAGAGCGGAATAGAATTGACGTATTTTGCATTCAGGATTGCAGCCACCAGCGAGGGCGTAGCAATACTGTTGTTTAAAAGTTCTGCCGGATGAGGGGCTTTGACGATTTTCTGATTCTTGTTCCCGCAGTATACTTCGATATGATGCTCCACCACTTCAAATGTAGCGGGGTGAAATTCCAGCTTTTTATACACCTCATCAGGAAGCTTGCGATAATCTCCCTCAAACAGCTTCTGGAGCTTTTCTTCGGAAAGTACATGAGTTTCAACTCGCACAGGAAATGAAGACAGATCCTCGTTTCGTTTACCTTTTTTCTTTATATGGCGCTTATGTTCAGGGATCACCTGCTCGATTGTCGGCTCGGCGATCTCATCGGCATCAGCAACTGTCACTTCAGCTTCATTAAAGCAAAAAGCAAGCTGATTCTGCAATTCAACTTTTTCGGAGGAATGTCCGAAACGAAATTGATTTGAGATCCGAATCTGTTCCAGTAAGAGGTCCAGTTTCTTGTTCATCTCAATGAGTGAATCTTGTTGCTGCAGGATCATAGTAACTAAAATATCTTTATCGAATGTATGTAATTGTTCCTTCGTAAACGTGTTTTCCATACCTATATTTTACCACAGGAAACCATTGAATTAAAGCCATTTTCAAGGGTTTTTACTATTCTTTGAAAATGGCTTTTTGATCTTTATGCTGTATATGTAGGCGATGATTTTTGCACTATGTTTTGGGGTTCGATCGTAAGGCCCTCCATCAGCCATCTGTATTGCTGCGGTGTCATTTTTCTGACCTCATCGATATTTCGAGGCCACCTGAACTTTCCGGCCTCAAGCCTTTTGTACAGAAGCAGAAAGCCATCACCCTCCCAAAGAATTCCTTTTATCCTGTCTTTCTTCCTCCCGCAGAAAAGAAAAAGCGTATTTGTCCGGAACGGATCAAGTTCGAATTTATTCTTCACCTGTGTTGCAAGGCCGTCGATGCCATACCGGAGATCGGTGTATCTGCAAGCAATGTAGACGTTCTCAATACCGGTCGCATCATTGAGCATTCAGAAGTACCTCCAAAGTGGATTTTACTTGTGCCTCGTTTGCCCCATCACCGATCTCCACGACTTCATTCGAAAGAGTAATTCTGATGTTACTTGCTCCTGCAATTAATGAACTATTACTGCGTGCCTGCTTTGGTACAAGTGCAAATTGCGTTTCCTCTTGCTGTTTCCCCGGGAGTGCTTCACATGTGGCCAAACGCAGCTTCTTTAGATAGTAGTAATATTGCGTTTCCGATACATTGTTCTGCTGACACCACTGTTTAATGGTCAGGCCGCTGTCCTGGCGAGCATCTATTAATTTCGCCCATTCTTGCATATGCATCTGCGTCTTGATCTCTGTAACATTCATAACACTACCTCCAACTTTATTATTACTTGAAAAACTATTAATAGTTTTTCGAGTCTTTTGGAGTAGTATCTCATACTTTAATAGTGGCAGCCATGTACCGTAGGTTTACCGTTTACAAATATATAGGTATAGTCAATGGAAAGGCCGCTCTGCCATTTACTATATATTATATTTATTTCTAATATTTTACATCGTGGTTTAGAAGCGAAGGACAGATTTCTCTGTCCTTCGAAAAGTAATTAATTATTGTTTGTTAATCTATCTGTATAGATTAGTTTTCGTGGTAGATAACTACGTCTGCAATACCATCAGCATCTGTGCCGTCAGTATCATATAGCATTACGGAGTCACCTTCATCAATTGCAGAAAGTTTACCAACGGTGAATTCTTCATCATCAACGTCATACTTGTAAACAACTGCATTGTCAGCTACAGGGAACATGCCGCTGGCTGTTGATATCTTAGTATTGCTGGAAGCAAGAGCAGTAACCACTTCTTCAGTTGCTGCATTGATCCAACCGCTGTTAGTATCCTTCACATACTGAGCTATTACGTCGATCTTTGTGATCGTATCGGTTGCATCTAATGTGATTGCATAAATACCGAACTCACCTGCAAAATCTCCGTAGGAAGTATGACCCGTAACTCCAGTGTTTGTTCTGTCATCAGTCTTGTAAGTAAACTCAGTTCCATCAATGAAACCTGTGAACTTATAAACGTCGTCTCCGTCAGTTGATGTTGCTGTTCTTGAGTTGATTACTCCGTAGACAGCATCATCATCAACATTAGCTAATGCGGATTCAACAAACAGTGCTGCTACATCGCCGTCTTCATTCAAGATATAATATGCAGGGGCAGTTGCTGTGTAGCAAAGGACGGATCCTTTTTCAATGTCAGCAATGTTAACAACGTCATATGTGGTGACAGCTGTAGGAGTGCCGGTGTAAGTGAATGCTACTGCGTTGTCAGCTATGCCGATGTTTTCAAATATGCTTGCACTCTTTAAGACCGCACCGTTAGTGGCTATCTTAACAGTATTGTTGATAGCATCGATATCTCCGTCACTGTCAAGTGAATATCCAATCAGTGCACCTGTTGTAACCGCGGCAATCGTAGTTACAGTGCTGTCAGTCCAATCAATGTCAGCAGGATCTGATTCGGCCAAATATAATGTGCTTGTTGAATCACCAGACTTGTAAAGTTTAACTTTGTAGTTGTCAAAAGCTGTTTCAGCTGTTGCTGCTTTAACAACACCGTAAGTGTCAGTAGAAGCTGTTCCGTCGAAGCTGAATACTGCTCCGTCAACATCCAGATAGAATGTTCCATCGGCATCTACATCTGTAGCACTGAAGGTGTCATGATTCTTCAATGATGATACGTCATAATCTTTTCCGCCGATTGTCAATTCATCGTTGCTATCATTAATTTCATCAATTGTGCCTTCAATAACTTCTGTTCCAACGGTAACTTTTCTGATATCAGTTCCGTCTGTGTAGATAGCAACAACGTTATCTTCAGCAATCTTGTCGAGGGAAGTTACTCCAACGAGTTCGAAAGAATTAAAATCGATAACATCGTCATCTGTTTCAGCGAAGGAACCGCTCAGCAGTTCATAATCTTCAGTGATAACTTCCTGAACGTCAGAATCTGCTAAATCAGCATCGTTTGCTTTCCAAGCTACTACGGAATAGATGTCCTTTATCTTCTTTCCGGACAGGTCTACGTTCAGAGTAACGGTATCGCCATCATCTGAATTTCCAACAGCCCAAGCAGAGATTCCACCTACAGTAGCTTTAACAGCAAGAACTGTGTCAACTGTGTTCTTAATATAAGCAGGAGTTGTGTAAGTGTTCGCAGTATTGGAGATGTCATATTCTACATCGCCAACTGTGAAAGTATCCATAGCGGCATTCAGGGATCCAGTCAACGCTGTGGAATCCTTTGTGAATGCTACCAGTTCGTCGTCGCTATTCAGATAAGCAGTACCATAAGCACCAATATTCTTTGTGATGTTGATGATTGCATCGTCATAGTCGTAGTCGGCTCCGAGGATGACATCCTCATCTTCTGTGCATCCAAGGTTTGTGTTGAGAAGGTTAGCTTCGATTCCGAGGCTTGCTTTTCCATCCCAAAGATAATCAGTAGTGCCGTCAGAATTTACAGCAACTTTCTGAACCGTCAGCAGATTGTAGATAATTTGAGCAGCGTTTGCTTTATCAACAGTAGTTGTAGCTGCAACATCATCATACAGATCGCTGTTCTGTGCAAGAGATACATAGTTTGCAGGCCATGCACCAACAAGCAGTGAGGAGTTAGCTGTGTAGCCGATAGCTCTCAGAGCCATGGTCATAGCTTCGTTAACTGAAATGGTTCTTCCCGGCATTGCGTTACCATAGC
>JAQWBM010000046.1 GCA_028706405.1 Eubacteriales bacterium | reverse complement strand
GTATCCGGGACTTTTGCAAAGTACACCACAGCGGTGAGCGGTAAGGATACGGTTCGTGTAGCCAAGTTTGACGTAGCCGTGGGGGACGGAGCTACTACGTTTACAACAGGAACAGCAATTGACATTTTTACGATGGCTGCAGATACCGGGGTTTCATCAGTTACTGCGGATGGTAAGAAAATCATTGCGCCTGGCACCACGGGAGATTTTACGATTGAGATAGAGAATAAGAGTGAAGTAGCTGTGGGAATTGACTTAACACTCAGTGAAACAAATGCAGGCAATGTTCCAATCTACTATGTTTACGATGGAAAAAGATATTCTTCAAAACTGACCGGCGCTTATACAGGCGATGACGCAGGCTCATACGCTAATTTGGCTGCGTTGGAAGCAGCTATAGCGACAGATCTTGAAATACCAGCCACCGCAAACGGCGTTGCCGCAGCTCCGTACGAAGCTGAACTGGATTGGTTCTGGGCTTTTGAATCTGCCGGAGCAGGCCAGACTGATGTATCAGACACCACACTTGGAACTGCGGGTACAGCTGAAGTTACTTTAACTATAACTGTTACGGCGACACAGCTTGACACATACACACCATAAACATTACATAAAACCATTTACAGTTAAGTGACAGTATGTAAAATAAGACTTAGTCCTGCAGAAATGCAGGAAACAGATAAACAGCTAATCCTTTGCCTCCTGCAGGGCTTTGAACGGACATTCAGGAGACAAAGGATTTTCTTTCAAATATAATGGAGGCGCTTTCTTGAACACCATAAATAAAACAGAATATACGCGAACAGACAAGAGCTCTTCTGATGCATCTTCCGAACAAAAAAGAGAGAAACGGCATCGAAGGATAGGGTGGTTTCTGTTTTTGTTTTTCTGTGTATCCCTGACCTCCTGCCTGATTGGTTTCGTGATCGGACGCATCGTAACAGAGGACAGATATACGGGCCATATCGTGGATACCATTACTCTTTCACCGGAACAAAGCGATGGGGCGGCAATAGGCATGAATGTCTTCAACCTGACGGGCAGAGTTATGTATTCGGATGGAACGCCATATGCGAACAGTCTGGTAGAACTGCGAAGTGAACCCCGATATACCTATACAGACTCACTGGGATATTTTATTTTCGAAAATGTGAATCCGGGAAAGCATGTGATCAATGTGGTGCAGAACGGGTCGGTTCAGGCAACATGTACCGTTTTAGTGGACACAAATGCGAGCCATACGGAATCGCAGGTAGTAAAGCTTGATGATGGGAGCTTCCTGATTCGTATTTCATTGGATGTAGCGATTCTCAAGCTGGTGCTGGTCATAGATAACGACGGGCTGACTCCTCAGCTGTATGATTCTTCCCCGTTAGGCGGCGGGGAACCGGCTTTGCCGGGAGAAATAATTGGCGGTGGCGATGAGGAGGATCAGGTCAGCCCGGAACAGCCCGGAATTCCGGAAATACCGGGGCAGCCAACAACGCCGGTGCAGCCGGGCACTCCAACAACGCCGGAACGACCCGGCACCCCAACAACACCCGAACAGCCGGGTACTCCGACAACACCGGACAGGGCGCCTGTAGTGGATGCAAGGGAGCAGGCAGCGGGCAGCCAGATTTGGGCTCAATCGACCTCGGTCAATATATTCGGCGAACGGGAAGGCAATAAAAATACCAAAACCATTAACGGGGAGAATGTCATTGCCCCCGGAGCATCCGGCAGCTATCCGTTCAGGCTGAAGAACATCGAATCCAATGTAATAAAATACAGCATCAGCCTGTCCGATACCGATGAGATTCAGCCTTTCCTTCCGTTGAAATACAGGCTTAAAACTGCAAGCTCTTATATCGGCGGCGATCAATGGCGAAGTGCGGCGGATATTCAGACGGGAATCAAGGCTCTTAAGCCGGGTGCTGTTGATTACTATACCTTGGAATGGAAATGGCTAACCTCTGATGATACTGTCGATACTTTGATCGGAAGACAGAACGAAGGTAATTTATATATACTTACGATTCAAATTAATGCTCAATTTGAATAATATGGAGTGTTTTGAATATGAAAAAAACCTGGAAGATATTGCGCGGCGGGCTTCTGTTTTTTCTTATAGCAATATTGACGATCAATATCTACATAATTTCGGCCCAAGCTTTTTTCAATAAGGAGCTGCCCAAGGTCGCAGGCTTTGCGCAGATCATCGTTATATCGGGAAGCATGCAGCCTACTATCCAGGTGGGGGATTTGCTGATCATTCATGAGAAGGAAACCTATCAGGAGAAGGATATCGTTACCTATCGCAGCAACGGCCGGCTGGTTACCCATAGAATTTTGGAAATAGATGGGGCGTATGCTTTGGCGCAGGGTGATGCGAACAATGTGACCGATGATCCTGTGCCATTAGAGAATATAGAAGGAAAAACAGTGCTTCGTATCCCTATGGCAGGCAGCTTCATCCTGTTTCTGAAAACACCGGTGGGAATGCTGCTTATGGTGCTGTCCGTTATTGCGATTTATATGTTATTTGAGCTTCCGGTTATCATACGCGGCAGAGACTCAAAAAATGACGGTTCAGAAAACGACTTTAAAAAATTATAAGTAACTGTTCACGCTTGGGCAAAGGCACAAAACCCCGGCCGGCCGGTGAGACCGCAGCCCATGCCTTTGCGGGCGTGAATGATTACAATTTAAGAACAAAAATTATAAAGCAGCCCTTGCCGATTGGATAAAAAATGGTATAATGTATTAAATATCAAGGTTAAATAGTGAGATAGAAAAGGACAGGGGCAACCACATGGCGGATTGTATATTTTGTATGATAGCTGAAAAAAACATTCCTTCCAAGGTAGTATATGAAGACGACAGGATCTTGGTTTTTCACGATTTGGAGCCGCAGTCGCCGGTGCATGTTTTGATGATACCGAAAAAGCATATTTCATCCTTGGACGACCTGCAGACTGAAGATGCTGAGCTTTTAGGACATCTTATGCTTAAGGTCAAAGATATCGCAAAAGAACTGGGGCTGGAAAACGGTTATCGTCTGGTGAATAACTGCGGAGAGGACGGGATGCAAACCGTGAAGCATTTGCATTTCCACCTTTTGGGAAAAAGGCAAATGACATGGCCGCCGGGATGAGACCATGGGTCCCAGAAAAAACACTTGCCTATCAGACTGATAACATGTATAATACCTTTGTTGTAGGTAAACCCGTTTGATACGAATCTGAGAGATTTCAGGATACGGAGGGAGGGGAATGAATAAATGGCACAAGTAGTTGTAAGAGAAAACGAAAGTTTGGAAAGCGCGCTAAAAAGATTTAAGCGTTCTTGCGCAAGGGATGGAGTAATGTCGGAGCTAAGAAAAAGAGAACATTATGAAAAGCCAAGCGTAAAGAGAAAGAAAAAGTCAGAAGCGGCTCGAAAAAAGGCAAAGAAATTTTAAAAAGAAGGTGTAGTACAGATGTCTTTAAAAGACAGACTGATGAATGATTTCAAAGAGTCTATGAAGGCTAAAGATGAAATCAGAAAAAATACGGTCAATTTAGCACGCGCGGCAATCAAACAGCATGAGATTGACCACAGAACAGAGCTGAACGATCAGGATATCATTGCAATCCTGACAAAACAGGTAAAAATGAGAAAAGATGCCCTCTCTGATTTTGAAAAAGCAGGAAGAACAGACTTATTAGATACCTACAACAGAGAAATTGAAATTCTGATGGAGTACCTGCCCAAGCAATTATCGGCAGAAGATATTACCGAGATTGTGAAAGCAACGGCAGCCGAACTTGGGATTGAGGGAGGCAAGCAGAATATGGGAAAGCTTATGGGAGCAGTGATGCCGAAGGTAAAAGGCGTTGCCGATGGCAGTGTCGTTCGGGAAATCATTGAAGGACTTCTACGGTAGAACATAAGATTCATAATTAATAAAACCTGGTTGGCAACAACCAGGTTATTTTTTATGCACAGAAACATAAAATTGTACAATAGGGCTTAATGATTAATTCTAAAAAGATGCAGTTCCTACGGAGGTGGTTATGGGCATTAAGGACGAATTGTTATTTGATTTCAGCATTAAGATGCCTCGTCTGCTTATCAGCGGAAAGACAGGCATTTTGGATAATGTAAAAAAAATTGTGCTCGTTTCAGAAAATAATATTGTAGTGGATCATGGTAAGCGATACAGTTCAGTAAATGGTACGGATCTTTGCGTAAAGTCGATAGAAGAGGAAAGAATTATTATAACCGGTGAAATCTATTCAGTGGAATTCTACGGTAACCGGGGTGATATCCATGAAGAATAGAGGCAGCTTTCTGGAACATTCGATAATAATAAAAATTGAAGGCTTTGATCGTCAAAAACTTCTGACAGAATGTGTGAAAAGGGGTATTATAATAAAAGATATCCGTTCAGTCAGTGAAATCGAAACGATCATAACCTTGATGAAATGGGATTACGAACAATTCCTAAGGCTTGCAAAAAATAAATATAAGATAACCGTGTTGAAGGAATCCGGATATAGACCATTCATTCGGAAAACCTTCTTCAAAAAAAGCACCATTATAGGGTTGCTTCTTTTTGCTTTAATCCTTTTTTATCAGGGTACATTTGTGTCTGAGATCCGGATTTCAGGCTACCGGTCTTACAGCGAAGCGGAAATCAGGGATAACTTGCGAGAAGCAGGTCTTTATGAGGGATGCAGTAAAAACGTTGATTTGGAGAACGTGAAGCTGCATATATATAAGGAGCTTGATAATATTGCCTGGATTGGGGTAAGATATATGGGTAATTTAGCTGAGGTCACTATCGCGGAGGGGACAATCACGCCTAAACTCGTTGATAAATCGAAACCATGTCATGTCATTGCGAAAAAGGAAGGTTATGTTGAGAACACAATAGCCAGGGAAGGCAGAATAGCGGCTGAACCGGGAACTTATGTAAAACAGGGGGATGTACTGATTTCAGGAATTATACCTATAGCCAGTACGGCATACGGCACGCCGGCTTCCGGCATGACGGAACGTTACGTACATGCCTACGGAGAAGTGTATGCTAAGGTGCCTTATCGTCTGTTTTGTTACCAGGAAAAGTATAATTATATAAAAAGCCCGACCGGTAATCACATTTTCGGAATACGATTCGAGCTTGGCGGTTTAAAGATTAATACAGTGAAGAGCTTTTATAAATATAGTAATTCCGCATATACAGAAAAAGAAATATTAAACATTATCCGCCCTATTCCCTTAACATTGGGGTTGGCAAAGGTAGAAGAGGTAGAAGTAAGCAAAAAGGAAAAAAGTAACGAGGAGCTAAAAAAAGAGGCCAATAGACTTGCACGGAATATAATTTCAGAAAAAGTACCGGAAAATGCCCAAATATTAAATAAAAGTTTGAGCTTTTCTTCAGGAGAAAATATAATAGGGGTAAACATTATGTTGGAAACATTAGAAGAAATCGGTGAAAAGAAGGAGATCAATAATTGGAAACACAACTGATTGAAGAATTTAAGATAAAAACAGATCAGGAACAAGATACTAATGAACTATTTGGAAACTTAGATGTTAATCTGAATATTATAAAGGATAACTACGATGTCGATATCATTCAACGACAGGATGAGATTATTCTCAAGGGGAAAGAAGCTGCAAATGCGCAGCAGGTTATCGTTGAACTTCTTGGAATCCTTGAATCCGGTGATTCTCTTGATGCTCAAAAGGTCAACTATGTAATCAGTTTAAATAAAAAAGGACTATCATATAAAGGGATCAATATCAATAAAGATGTCCTCTGCTTCACCCATAGGGGAAAACCGATCAAGCCTAAGACAATCGGTCAAACCGCATATGCCAAGAGCATTAAAAAGCACGATCTCATATTTGGTATCGGACCGGCAGGCACAGGAAAAACGTTTATAGCTGTAGCTATGGCTATCAACGCTTTTAAAAATAAAGAAGTACAGAAAATCATACTGGCAAGACCTGCCGTTGAAGCAGGAGAGCGTCTTGGCTTTCTGCCGGGAGATCTGCAGGAAAAAGTAGACCCATACTTAAGACCCCTATATGACGCATTATATGATATACTTGGAAGAGACAGCGCCCTTCGTCTGAAAGAGAAGGAAGTTATTGAAGTCGTGCCCCTGGCTTACATGAGGGGAAGAACGCTCGATAATTCTTTTATTATTCTGGACGAAGCTCAGAATACTACGAAAGAACAGATGAAAATGTTTTTAACCAGACTGGGTTTTGGCTCCAAGGCTGTAGTAACAGGAGATATTACACAGATAGATTTGCCCAAGGGGAAAAAATCAGGGCTTGTAGATGCTGTTAAGGTCCTGGATAATGTCGAAGGAATTGACTTTTGTTTTTTGAAAGATTCAGATGTTGTAAGGCATGAACTGGTTAGAAAAATCATTGTGGCATACGATCGATATGCCAAGGTAAATCCGGGACAGGAGGAAGAGGAATGAACCTCATTTTCAGCGATGAAAGAATGCCGGTGCAAACGATTATAGATCATATGATTGCTGCTGCGGAGTTATGTGTCAAAGAAGAAGATCTGGATCCGGAGCTGATTGAAATCAGCGTGACCTTTGTAAGCACGGAAGAAATCCATGAATTGAATAGAGTATATCGCAACAATGACAGTGTCACGGATGTACTGTCTTTCCCTCAGTATAATCGTGTGGAGGAGATGCACAAGAATATGCCTATAAGCCTCGGAGACGTGGTGATTTGCCCGGAACAGGCACTATTGCAGGCGGACGAGTTTGGACATTCCGGTGAAAGAGAGCTGGTATATTTGTTTGTCCACAGTACATTGCATCTTTTGGGATATGACCATATGAAAGAAGAAGATAAAAGAGAAATGAGAACTAAGGAAGAAAAGGTCATGAGCCACATAGGTCTTATAAGGTAGGGGGTTTATCCATGGATTACAGAGAGCTTTATAAGACGGCACAGCAAATCATTCAAAATGCATATGCGCCATATTCCAATTTCAAGGTGGGAGCTGCTCTTTTAACAAAATCCGGAGAGGTTTTTACAGGAGTAAATGTTGAAAACTCAGCTTATGGCGCAACAATATGCGCGGAACAGACCGCTCTTGTCAAGGCAGCGTCAGAAGGATACAGAGAATTTGATGCTATCGCAGTTGCCTCTTCTGGCGGAGAAGTGTCCCCGTGCGGCATCTGCAGGCAATTCCTGTTTGAATTCGGAGATGATATTAAAGTCATCACAGGAGAAGATGAGGACCATATTAAAGTGACGCAAATAAAAGATTTATTACCCAACGGTTTTCGGCTTAAATAAAACAAGAAGTATATATGTATAAGATGGTAAGGAGACTGGATGAAATCAGGATTTATCGGAATAATAGGAAGGCCTAATGTGGGTAAATCAACCTTGTTGAATGCGATATTAGGAGAAAAGATTGCAATTACCACAGACAAGCCGCAGACTACAAGAAACAGTATACGCGGTATTTATACAAGAATTGAGGGGTCGGAAAACGACTGTCAGATGATTTTTATAGACACACCGGGTATTCATAAGCCGAGAACCAAGCTTGGCGGTTATATGACTGAAATGGCAGTCAACACCTTTAGGGAAACGGAGGTTGTTATTTTTATTGTTGACGATGAATTATCATCAGGTCCTGGAGATGAATATATCGTTGAGCTGCTAAAAAATATTGATACGCCAATATTTCTGGTTATAAACAAGATTGACAAACTGGACCCGGAGAAATATCGGAAAATCTTTGAAGAATATACGGCATTAAATTTATTCACAGATATTATAGGCGTATCGGCATTGAACGGAAAAAACGTTGATGTGCTATTAACAAAAATAGAAGAGCATCTGAAAGAAGGTCCGATGTATTACCCCGCCGACATGATTACCGATCATCCGGAACGATTTATTGTGAGCGAGATCATTAGGGAAAAGGTATTAATTTATTTGAACGAAGAAGTACCTCATGGCGTTGCAGTTGAACTGGAAAGCTATAAAGAGGAACCAAATATAACCAAAATCGGAGCAGTGATTTACTGTGATAAAAAATCTCACAAAGGTATAATTATAGGAAAAGAAGGAAAAAAACTGAAAGGAATCGGCAAAAGCGCCAGGATCGAAATTGAAGCACTCCTTGGGGTCAAAGTGTTTTTAGAAATTTGGGTCAAGGTAAAGGAAAACTGGAGGAACAGCGAATTTGCACTGAATAGTTTCGGATACAGAAAAGAGTGAAGGATGTGTTGACAGATACGGAAGGGATCGTTTTCAGACAGGTAAAAACCGTCAACGGTCGCAGGATATTGCTGCTGTTTTCTCAAAAATACGGCAAAATCAGCGCCGGTACGAGTATCAGCGAGAAAGGCAAGAGCAAATCTTCCCTGGCGTTACGACCATTTACATACGGAAGATATGAGCTTTATAAAAACAGGAACAACTACCATATCAACAGTACCGATGTGATCAAAAGCTATTACGGGATCGGAGAAAACGTTGAAAAATACATGTATTGCTCCTATGCTCTTGAATTCACAGAAAAACTTTTGCAGGAAGAGGCTCCGGCGCCGGGTGTTTTCCGCTTGATATTGGATTTATTTAATGTGATGGAAAAACGATCGAGAGAGTATTCAACTCTTATCCTGGCTTATCAAATCAAGGTTTTACAGGAATCAGGAAGCATACCACAAATCAATCAATGTGTCGTGTGCGGCAAAAATGATGATGTTGCTCTTTTTAGCATAAAGGAAGGCGGTATAATATGCAAAAATTGCTGCATAAAATATCAGAACATAGAGAATGATACGTTGATTTATAATATAAATTTTGGTATAGTAAATGTGTTACAATACATTATGAACAGTCCGTTAAAGAACTTCGAAAATTTAGCTTTGGATGAAAAAATCCAAAAACAGTTACATATAATAATTAAAAACTATATTGTATATCATCTTGATATTACAGGATTAAAAAGTGAGAGCTTTTTATTAGAGTGAAATTTAAATTGGAGGTATGATTATGGAGATTACATTAGAAAAGATCGAACTGGTGAAGGACAGAACCGGAGTTAGCTATAAAGAAGCAAAAGAGGCGCTTGAAGAAGCGGATGGAAGTGTAGTTGACGCTATAATCGACATCGAAGAATCCATAGATATTAAGAATAAAAGCAAATTTGCAGAGCAGAGTTCAAATATTATCGACAAAGTAAAAGCAATGATAAAGAAGGGGAACGTTGCTAAAATCATAGTAAAAAAAGATAACGAGATTATAATGAATTTACCGCTTAATGCGGGAATCATCGGAACGTTTTTGGCGCCTTGGGCTGTAGTTGCCGGTATAATTGCCGCATTTGGAACTAAATGTGTCATCGAGCTTGTAAAGGACGACGGTGAAATAATCGATATAAGTGAAATCGCGACAGATACATTTGACGATGTTGTCGAAAAGGGCTCTGTAATTGCAGATGAAGTAATAGCTAAGGGTGCGGATGTTTTTGCAAGCGTAAAGTCAAAGACAAATGATGCGTTAAATAAAGCTAAAACCGCTGATGATGATAACTGCTGCTGCGGAAGCAACGAAGAATGTGACGAAAACTGCGCCTGTGGAAGCGCGGAAGATAAAGAAGATTAAGAAGATAAACAAAATATTTAATGAAGCTTCTTAAAGGTATCGCAACTATATAAAGAAATCACATATTTAAACATGTAGAGCATAATAGACAAAAATAAGAAACGGTAGGTATTTAATGAGCAAAGTATATTCAATGGACAAGATTACTGCTTTGGCAAAATCAAGAGGATTTGTTTTTCCGGGTTCAGAAATTTATGGAGGATTAGCGAATACGTGGGATTATGGACCCATTGGCGTAGAGTTGAAAAACAATATAAAAAAAGCATGGTGGCAAAAATTTGTACAGGAATGTAAGTACAATGTGGGTTTGGACTCTGCCATTTTGATGAATCCCAAGACTTGGGTAGCATCTGGTCATGTTGGTGGATTTTCAGATCCTCTTATCGACTGTAAAAATTGCAAGGCTCGTTTCAGAGCAGATAAGTTGCTGGAAGACTATATCAAGGAAAATGACGAGATGACCGTGACCGTTGACGGCTGGTCAAATGAAAAAATGGAAGAATACATTAAAGAAAAAGCCATTAAATGTCCGGAATGCGGCAAAAATGACTATACCTCAATCAGGCAGTTTAATCTGATGTTCAAGACTTTTCAAGGTGTTACAGAGGATTCCCAGTCTGAGCTTTTCTTAAGACCGGAAACTGCACAAGGTATCTTTGTAAATTTCAAAAACGTCTCAAGAACATCAAGGAAAAAAATGCCCTTTGGTATTGCCCAGATCGGAAAGTCTTTCAGAAATGAGATCACACCGGGTAACTTTACTTTCAGAACCAGAGAATTTGAACAAATGGAGCTGGAATTTTTCTGTAAGCCGGGAACTGATCTCGAATGGTTCAAATATTGGAAGGACTTTTGTGTAAATTGGCTGAAAGATCTCGGTATCAAAGAAGAAAATCTTAAACTGCGGGATCATGAACAAGAAGAGCTTTCCCATTACAGCAACGCAACCACTGATATAGAGTATCTTTTCCCGTTTGGCTGGGGAGAACTCTGGGGAATCGCAGACAGAACAGATTACGATTTAAAACAACATATGGAACATTCCGGACAGGACATGTCGTATTTGGACCCTGAGACAAATGAAAAATATGTTCCCTATTGTATTGAGCCTTCCCTTGGGGCTGACAGGGTAACACTTGCCTTCCTGGCGGAGGCATATGACGAGGAAATACTGACCGATGCAAAAGGCAAGGAAGATGTACGGACAGTATTGCATTTTCATCCTGCGCTGGCTCCCTTTAAAGCCGCGGTGCTGCCATTATCAAAAAAACAAAGTGAGCAGGCTGAAGCCATTCATGAAGAGTTGTCAAAATACTTCATGACAGACTATGATGCGGCTGGCAGTATAGGAAAACGCTATCGCCGCGAAGATGAAATTGGAACGCCGTTTTGTATAACGGTTGATTTTGACACCGAAATTGATAAAAGTGTAACAATTCGAGACCGCGATACAATGGAACAAATAAGAATACCCGTTTCTGAAGTAAAAAAATATATTGAAGACAAGCTTCTATTTTAAAATATGTACTACATAACAGATTATTCATCACCAATAGGTATGATTAAACTTGCTGCTGATGGCGAGTCGCTGATTGGATCATGGGTGGAAGGGCAAAAATATTATTTCGATACCATAACCGGTGAGACAATGGAAAATAATAATCTGCCAATCTTTAAAAACACCGAAAATTGGCTAGACCGTTATTTTGAGGGAAAGAAACCAGCCGTTTCCGAATTGCCGTTAGCCCCAATTGGCGGAGAATTTCGGCAGAAGGTATGGGAAATTCTTTGTCAAATTCCTTACGGACAGGTAATTACTTACGGCGATATTGCAAAGAAAATGGCTGTTAAAATGAATAAAACAACCATGTCTGCACAAGCGGTGGGAGGGGCGGTTGGTCATAATCACATTTCTATTATCATTCCATGTCACAGAGTGGTAGGCGCAAATGGCAGCCTGAAAGGATATGCGGGCGGCATAAAAAAGAAATTATGGTTATTGGATCATGAAGGAATAGAGCATATTTGCAGTATGAAATCATGCTAATTCTCAAAAAACTATATTCAATTAGTTAAAAATTTGTTATTATAATATCGTAGGGCTTGTTTGAACGGCGGAAGCGTTCCAGGCAAGGGTAGCATAGTAGGCAAATCGTATAACACGATAATATAAAGTGTTTATGTTTGTTAAATGCAGTTTAACTCCTATGGGAGTTTTTTATTATGTAGTAAACATCACTTCCGGCGATATTGACGGATTTATTTTTTGACTTAAATTAGAAAGGAATTTTAAAATGCCTATTACAGAATTTCTTGTTCGTAATGCCAATCTGTATGGGGATGAAATCAGCCTCATTGAATTGAACCCCGAGTTGCAGGAAAGGCATGAGGTTGCATGGCGTGAGTACGAACTCATAGAACCAAGTCTCACGACTGAATTCAGGCGCGAGATCACCTGGAGAGAGTTTGATGAAAAGGCAAACCAATTTGCTGATTTGCTTTTGAAAAAAGGAATAAAGAAAGGCGATCATGTAGCAATCTTACTGATGAACTGCCTGGAATGGTTGCCGATATATTTTGGTATTCTTAAAACAGGCGCTATCGCTGTGCCTTTGAACTTTCGTTATACTGCTGAAGAAATCAAATATTGTTTGGAATTATCGGAAGCAGATTCGTTAATCTTCGGACCTGAATTTATTGATCGGATAGAAACTGTTTTCGATCAGATGAACAAAATCAAGCTTTGTTTATTTGTGGGCGAGGATTGTCCCATATTTGCGGAATGCTATCACAGTCTAATAGCAGAATGCTCCGTTGAATCTCCCCCAATTAAATTGACTGATGAAGATTACGCAGCCATCTATTTTTCTTCAGGGACTACCGGATTTCCAAAAGCGATTCTACATAATCACCGAAGTCTGCTATCTGCTGCTGAAACGGAACAAAACCATCACGGGCAGACCAGGGAAGATAACTTCCTTTGCATACCTCCTTTATATCATACAGGTGCCAAGATGCATTGGTTTGGAAGTTTAATGTCAGGGAGCAAAGCGGTCTTGTTGCGTGGTGTAAAACCCCAATGGATTTTGAAAACAGTTTCTGAAGAGAAGGTCACCATAGTATGGCTGCTGGTACCATGGGCTCAAGACATTCTGGATGCAATAGAGAGCGGAGAGGTGAAGCTTGAGGATTATGAGCTTGATCAATGGAGACTGATGCATATCGGCGCACAGCCGGTCCCGCCCAGCTTGATTCATCGCTGGAAAGAATATTTTCCACATCATCTCTATGATACGAACTATGGTTTGAGCGAATCCATAGGACCCGGCTGTGTTCATCTGGGAGTAGAAAATATTCATAAAGTCGGAGCAATTGGTAAAGCAGGATATAAATGGCAGGCCGCAATTGCTGACGAGTTTGGACAACCAGTGCCGCAAGGACAGGTAGGAGAGCTTCTTGTAAACGGACCCGGTTTAATGCAAGGTTACTTTAATGATCCGGAAGCTACTGATGCAGTACTTAAAAACGGTTGGCTTTATACCGGTGATATGGCTCGTATGGATGAAGATGGATTTATCTTCCTGGTGGATCGCAAGAAAGATGTGATCATCAGTGGCGGAGAAAATTTATATCCGGTTCAAATAGAAGACTTTCTTCGCGGGCATAATTCAATTAAAGATGTAGCAGTGATTGGATTGCCTGATCATCGTTTGGGCGAGATCTCAGCAGCTGTCATCGAGTTAAAACAGCAACACGAATGCACAGGAGAAGACATAATGACATTTTGCTCTGCTCTGCCGCGTTACAAGCGGCCAAAAAAAATCATATTTGCCGAGGTACCGCGTAATCCTACCGGTAAAATTGAAAAACCTAAACTGAGGGAAATGTACGCAGGGGGCAGTGTCGTCGAAGTTCAAATCAAGAATTGACAATACAAGTTAATATAACGAGAGCATATATACTTATATCTCCATTTTTTTGTTATGGGAATTATTGCTGCTATATGATAAAATAGAAGTGAGCGTCAATGATTTTCTCTACACCATACAGCAGATTTATATTGATTTTTCAAGGTATACGGTCTTTCCACCAGGTGGGAAAGCTGAGTTATTAAATTAGTATAAGGATTATCTTTAAATTATTAAAGGTTAATATGAAGGTGAATAACAAATGTTTAAAAAGAAAAACCCTATGAACGAAGGCATCTTAGTTTGTGTTTATTTTGGACCAAACGGTGAACGGCTGATAAAACGAGGCTGTAAGATTGCCGAAGCCTTTGATTGCCCCCTTTATATTTTAACAATTGATTCTAAACCATTTGATGAGTTGGATGCTGAAAAATCAAATTATATCAACAAGTGGAAAAGATTGGCTCAAGAATGCAGCGCCGAAGAGTTTATTATAAAAGATAATGAAGAACGGCGCGCTTACAAAGTAATTGCCGAAGTGGCTCGTGAAAAAGGAATAACTCAAATAATCATAGGTCAGGCGGTTCACAGCGCCTGGGAGCAATTTGCGAAGGAATCCAGTATCAATTCGTTAATACTGGAGATACCCTTTGTAGATATTCATATCGTCTCCGTTGCCCGACATCTTAAAGACCCTTATTGTAATTATCATAAGGGTGTTCGTGCTTACCTTGTCAAAGAGGGTAAAAAAGAATACCGTCTCGTTTTTAAATATATAAATGACGCTGAGTACGAGGGTATTTTCTTCAAGGAAGTGGGAACAGACTTTAATAATGGAATATTTAGATTCATTAAAGGAAATCAAACAATACAAGTAGAAGTAATAGAAGATTTTGTGAGAGATTTTACCAATGTAGAACTGGAAACGTAAAACTGAAAACCAATGATGCTATAGAGGATAGAAAGGATAATGGATGTCTTACTTTTACCTTGTACTTGCAACGCCCTTTATTTTTGCGTTATTAGTACCAATTTTATACAAGAAGATAAATCCCCGCGTACATACGGGTTGGTTTGTTCTTCTTGTCCCATTGGTACTTTTTTTATATCTTTTATCCTATAGTGCTGAAGTTTACGAAAGAGGGGCAATCTATTTATCTCTTCCCTGGATACCTTCTTATGATATCAATTTAACTGTTACAATTGATGGATTATCGTTAATATTTAGCTTGCTCATTACAGGAATAGGTTTTCTCGTTGTCCTATATTCTATTTACTATATGTCCAAATTAAAAGAAGCGCTGCACAATTTTTATGTATATATACTATTGTTTATGGGCTCTATGCTTGGACTTGTTTTTTCTGATAATATCTTTGTTTTGTATGTATTCTGGGAAGTGACAAGCATTTCTTCGTTTCTGTTGATAGCGTATTGGTTTGAACGTGAACACTCCAGAACCGGCGCACTGAAATCACTGCTTATAACTATCTTTGGCGGGTTTGCTATGCTGGCAGGTTTTATTCTGACTTCAATTATTGCAGATACTTATAGTATACAAGAGATGATAGGAAAAATTAATGTTATACAGTCCCACCCGTTTTTTATTCCTGCAATGGTGTTAATTCTCACAGGAGCTTTTACGAAATCAGCACAATTCCCCTTTAGTATATGGCTTCCGGATGCTATGGAGGCACCTACTCCTATTAGTGCTTATTTACACTCGGCTACGATGGTGAAGGCCGGAATTTACTTAGTTGCACGTTTTACAAATATTTATGGCGGGGTAGCTGAATGGTTTTGGCTTGTTACAGGTGTCGGATTTGTGACATTGCTTTATGGCTCTATCAATGCAGTAAAACAAATAGATTTAAAGGCCTTATTAGCGTATTCTACAATTAGCCAATTGGGTCTGATTATGTGCCTACTGGGGCTGGGATCCGCAGCCTTGTATTTTGATGCCGGCAACGAAGGAACCGTGTATGCCATAGCTATTTTTGCAGCGCTTTTCCACATGGTCAATCATTCCACTTTTAAAGGCAGTTTATTCATGTTGGTAGGTATTATCGATCATGAAATAGGAACGCGGGACATCAGGAAACTGGGGGGTCTTTTGCATGTGATGCCAATTTCTTTTTTAATTGCTTTAACCGGCAGCCTTGCTATGGCCGGACTGCCGCCATTTAATGGTTTTTTAAGTAAGGAGTTATTTTTCACTTCGGTTTTGCAGGCAGCAGAAATGCCATTTTTTGCTATGGGAACATGGGGGCATATCCTGGTAGCTGCTGCCTGGATTGCAAGTGTTTTTACCTTTGTTTACTGTATGATCGTTGTTTTCAAGACATTTTTTGGTGAACAAAAAACTGATAAATTAAAAAAGCAAGCTCATGAGGCGCCGATAGGTATGTTAATACCTCCTCTGATTTTAGCAGGCTTAGTAATAGCTATATTCTTCTATCCTGACATTTTGTCCAGATATTTTTTGCAGCCTGCCTGGGAAGCCGTATTACCGTCATTTGCGGAAAACCCGGCGTTACAGATAGAAATAAGTCAATGGCATGGAATGAACAGAGAAATAATAATGACCCTCGGGGTAGTTGCTGCAGGTATCATATTATATAAAACAATGAAAAAATGGAGTAATATATACTATCATTATCCTAAAGTACTAACATTGAATAGTATCTATGAATTAATTGTTGAGGAGATGGAAGTCCTTTGTCTGGGTATTACCAAGCGATATATGACAGGTTCCGTCAGGGATTATTTAACGTATATTTTAGGATTTATTATCTTGATTGTTGGCGGATCAGTTTTATTATTAGATGGTATATCATTTAATATGTCAGGGAACTCAGAAGTCAGCTTCTTTGAATTAGGACTGCTGATTGCGATAGTTATAACCGCGTTCACCGTGATGTTTACAAAAACAAGAATGGCTTCGATTATTGCTGTTGGCGGACTGGGCTTTCTCATAGTTTTTATTTTTGTGCTCTTCCGGGCGCCGGACTTGGCTCTTACACAAATAGTAGTAGAGACAATTACAACCGTATTATTTTTATTATGTTTTTACCATTTGCCAAAATTTAAGAAGGAAAAGACTTCTGCAAGTTTTAAAGTGACAAACGTATTGATTTCTGTCGGCATAGGCATCGTAATGACTATTGTTGCTTTATCAGCTTATGGGAATCGCTTATTTGAACCGATTTCAGGCTTTTATAAGAATTCTTACGAAGTTGCGGGAGCAAAAAATATAGTAAATGCTATCCTGGTAGATTTTCGCGGCTTTGATACCATGCTGGAGATTTTGGTATTGTCTATGGCTGGTCTGGGGGTTTATACCCTGATAAAGCTGCGATTGTCAAGGGGGAAAGAAAATGAAGAAACCAAATGATATCATTTTAAAAACCGTAACAAATGTAGCAGTTGTTATCATACTTACCTTTTCCATCAATCTATTTATATCAGGACATCATAACCCGGGCGGCGGATTTATTGGAGGATTAGCATTTGTAGCTGCCATTGTTCTTTTATTCCTGGTATATGGAATTGAAAAGGTAAGGAAGAACATTCCTTTAGACTTTAAAGTGGTTGCAGCTTGTGGTGTTTTAATATCCGTTTTGACCGGAACAGCAGGAATGATTTTCGGTAAGCCTTTTTTATACCAGACTTTCGGATTTGTAGAGTTTCCAATTTTTGGAAAGACCGAGCTGGCAACAGCTGTTTTGTTTGATGTCGGCGTTGCCCTGGCTGTTATAGGAACAACTATGACAATTATTATGAGTATAGGAGATGATCGCTAATGGAAACATATATGTCAATTGTCATTGGAGTTTTATTTACTATTGGGACCTATTTAATTTTATCGAAAACTTTCCTGCGAATTATTTTAGGTACCTCCATTATAGGCCATGGTGTAAATTTGTTGATGCTTACAATGGGAGGATTGAAAAAAGGCGGTGCGCCTCTTCTCGGTTTTAACGAATCTTCACTTAATGACCCTTTACCGCAGGCTCTTTTACTTACAGCCATTGTCATAAATTTTGCAACAACGGCTCTTTTGCTTGTATTAAGCTATCGGGCTTATAAAGTATTAGGTACAGATGATTCAGAACAACTAAGGGACCATGTACAACAATTAAAGGACAGTGATGATGAGCAATAACTTAATTATATTACCAATTATCATTCCTATAATTTCTGGGCTTGTGATGATTATTATCAGAAATCATACTCGTCTTCATCGGATTATAAGCATTCTTGCGACAGTATTGATTGGACTGAGCGCCGTATTGTTGTTGGAACAAATAAGAGAATCAGGCGTACAAATCCTTTATTTAGGAGGCTGGGAGGCGCCCTTTGGCATTACCTTAGTAGCGGATATGCTATCCGCATTACTTGTATTTGTTACAGCCATAGTAACATTTTGTTGTTTATGGTATGCTTTTTCTTCCATAGGCGCGGAGAGAGAGAGACATTATTTTTATCCTCTGTCCTTATTTTTGATTGCGGGAGTTAATGGTTCATTTTTAACCGGGGATATATTCAATATGTTTGTTTGCTTTGAAGTCATGCTGGTTGCGTCTTATGTCCTGATTTCCTTGGGAGGAACCAAGATTCAATTAAGGGAGTCAATAAAATATGTTTTAATTAATATGGTTTCTTCTTTCTTATTCCTTATAGCTATAGCGTATTTGTATGGTATGTTGGGAACCTTGAACCTTGCTCATCTTTCTGTGCGTGTTGCGGAAGCCGGACAAGGCGGTCTGATGACTGCAGTGGCATTTTTGCTGTTAATTGTTTTTTCTTTAAAAGCCGCTTTATTTTTATTCTTTTGGCTGCCGGGCTCTTACAGTGCACCGCCTGCCGCTATAGCCGCTATGTTTGGCGCTTTATTAACAAAGGTAGGAATTTACGCAATTATCCGCGTGTTTTCTCTTGTCTTTTACCATCAACTTGGAACGACACACCTTGTAATTGGGATATTGGCTGCTGTGAGCATGGTGTTGGGGGCAATGGGTTCTGTAGCCTATTGGAATATAAAATCAATCATTACTTATAATGTGGTGGTAGGTGTCGGGTTTATTTTAGCAGGATTTGCCTCTTTTTCTGAAGCCGGAATGACAGGATCTATATACTATTTAATCCATGACATGATCGCCAAAGCGCTTCTTTTCCTATTGGGAGGAACTATTATTAATATAACCGGTACAGGCAAGCTTAAGGAAATGAGCGGTCTTATCCGTTTACAGCCTCATCTGGGATGGATGTTCTTTATCGCGTCATTATCTGTATCGGGAATACCGCCTTTAAGTGGATTCATCGGCAAGGTTTTTATTACAGAGGGGACCTTCCAGTCCGGTTATTTTTGGCTGGGTGCAATTGGTCTTTTAACCAGCCTCATGGTGCTGTATTCTGTAATGAAGGTTTTTATGAGTGCTTTTTGGGGATATACTGATGTCAAGGAAGTTACAGAAAATAAGTCAATCAGAGGGCTTTTGATGCCGATAGGAGTTCTTACAGCTATAACGATTGGCTTAGGCCTGGGCGCTGAGGTGATTCATGAGTATGTAGATTTAGCTGTAGCCGGGTTGCTCGATCCAAACATATATATAGATGCGGTACTCCAAGACAGTTTGATTGGATGGGGGAGGTGATATAAATGGCGATACAGGTGTTGGCTAATTTATTGATAGGTCTTTTATGGGTGTTCTTTCAAGATGATTGGAGTGTCTTAACTTTTTTCAGCGGGTATTTATTCGGATTATTAGTTATATTTATATTGCGGCGATTCCTGCCGACGAAATTTTATTTATTTAACTTGCATGCTATGATTAAGCTTTTATTCTTATTTATTGTTGAAATAGTGGTTTCCAGTTTTGTAGTAATAGGTATTATAATAAGACCAAAGATGAATATAAAACCCGGAATATTTTCGATGGAAACAACCTTGAAAGGAGACATAGAGGTAACACTGCTAGCCCTCCTCATTACTCTTACGCCTGGTTCGGTTGTTGTAGAGATTTCCCAAGATAATAAGATATTTTATATTCATACAATGGATATTCCAGATTTAAGTAATTCTGTCTTACAATCAAAAGATAGATTTGAAAATGCTATAAAGAAGGTGACTAGGTAATGATTATTAAAATAATTTTGTTTATATCATTAATACTGATTATAATCTCTGTATTTGCAACAATTTATCGTATTGTGAAGGGTCCTACTTCTCCTGAACGCATTCAGGCTTTGGATGCCTTGGGTATTTATATAATTGCGGGGGTAGCTGTTTTTTCAATTTTACAAAGGAGTACTGCTTATTTTGAAGTAATTCTTTTGCTGGGCATACTTTCCTTTATAGTTACTATTGCGCTTTCAAAGTTTATCGAAAGAGGTGTTGTAATTGAACGCAATGACGATGATTGAACTCGGTATAGCAATCATTATTTTAATTGGTACAATCGTGGGATTTTTAAGTGCAATTGGATTTCTTCGATTGCCGGATGTGTATAATCGCGCACATGCTCTTTCTAAGAGTGCTACTCTAGGCGTTTTGTGTGTTCTCGTGGGGACATTTCTTGTCTTTTTATTTGTAGAAGGATACTTTAGTATAAAATTATTTTTGGGTATATTCTTTGTATTTCTTACTTCACCTGTTTCCAGCCATGTTATATGCAGAGCCGCGTATCGATCTCATGTGTCACTGGCAGAAATCAGTGTTCGTGATGATTTGAAAGAAGCAATTATTGAAAACAACAAAGAAACAGAGGATATGTAAGATGGGTGAGGTGCCGAAGAAAAGAATAATCATAGTTATCGTTATTATTTTGGCTTTGGTTTTGCTTGTGCCCACACCGATCGCTTATTATGATGGCGGCACCGTTGAATATCCGGAAACAAACAATCCTTAAGCTTTACAGGGTACAGCATGCCTCGGCAATCTTTAGCCGGATGGTTTTTTTCGTTCGCTCACTGCTGTCCAGAAAATACTCGGGGAATATTGTTGAAAAACAATCATTCGTTGTTGAAATTTGTTTAAAAATATCATATTATGGATATATATCATATTATGGCTATATAAAAGTACATACGAATGATTTCAAGGCAAAACGGCTGAAAGGTCGTGACGCAAAGCTAGGGTCTAAGGCATAATTAATTCTATGATTGTCCGGCTGCAGAATTAATTAATAATTGTTGCAGGCGGATATTTTTTCTTCAAATATATCCAACCGGTAATGAAAACTAAAACGATTTTTCCGAATAATTGAAAAGGAGAAGGGGGGAGCATGAAAGTATTGAAGAGGGATCGCAATAATCTTATTTTAATAGGTAACGAATATCGTAAAGCGATTGCGTTTGTCTGTTTTCTTGCAATGCTTATCAATCCGTTTGCAGGGATTTCATATGCGGATCATATTCTACAAGAAAATCCGGATAGAAATTTAACCTCAATACAGGAAGAGTCTGCGTTGCCAACAAATACGGAGAAAGGAGAAGAGACAGACACTGCTGCAGATGCTGGG
>JAQWBM010000079.1 GCA_028706405.1 Eubacteriales bacterium | reverse complement strand
ATGATACTTTGTCCGAAGCTGATTTCCGTTCTTTTATTGAGGCGATCAGCAATGAAATCATTAACTGGGATACCCTGAAAGGCATAATGGAAAACGGCGGGGTAACCTATGCTGATGTGGAGGTATTGACAAGTGATAATGCTACAGAAGTGGAGGAGATCAATCATGCTAAATTTATTTCAGGTGCCAATCTCTGCATTAACCTGAGAAATGCTCGGCGTGTTTTTCCGTTTTACAATCCTCCGGGAGCAAGAGGGGAGGATACTTTTTTAAGTACCTGCTTGAGTCAAAGGAAAGTCTTGCGTGTGCCATGCTATGCATTTCATGACGGGTTTTCCACTTACAAAGATCTTTTAGAAGGCGTGCTTCCAATCCGATTGAAGTTCATCAAAGCTGATAATGAGCAGATTACCACACGATTTTATAAAGCGTGCATTGGGTGGATTCGATATAAGCCATTACTGCTCTATATCACTCAGCCAGATTGTTATGAGGAAAAAATTATAAATATGCGGGATCAACTTTATAAGACATTGCCTATTATTTGCAAACATTTTAAAGAGCCAGATTTTATAAACGTAGCCGCTGAAATGGAAAAGTATCATAAAAATGTAATAAAACATTACGGTGAATTTATGGAGATACAACGTATTTGGTCAAAAATCATGGATCACTTTGCCAAAAATCAAAAAATATCAGATAAAGACTAATATTCATAACTTTGACCATATGCTATTTTTATGATATAATAAAACAAAAGCACTTAACAGTGAAGAGTGCGAGGGCGATACAAATGAATAAAATGAGTATGAGTCACTTTTTATTAAAGTGGCTCTTTTTTATTCATTCACTGTGATAAACGTGTTTAGTTTAGGCTTATTTCAAAATATTAATATTGAAAAGGAGAAATACCAAATGGGAGATAAGAATCCAAACAAATTGAAGAAAAAGAAGAAAATTATAGAGAAAGTTGTTGAACAAGTCGCGGCTGAAACAACAGCAATGAAGAAACCTAAAAAATAGAAGATACTTACATGAAGGAGCTGACATAGTTGGATGAAAAATAGAGTATTAGTGGGTAGCCCGGTATATCAAAAGTCAGAAATATTGGAAGCCTTTTTGAGGTCATTAAAGAATCTTAATAGGGATACAATTACGATTGACTATATGTTTGTTGATGACAATATTGATCAAAATTCCAGTCAATTATTAGCTGAATTCACAAGAGAGGAATCGAAGATCATTATACTTCATGGCAAAGAACAGGGTTTGTATCTGTGCAATGAAGAATCCCATTGCTGGGATGATGACCTGATGTTAAAAGTAGCAAATTATAAAAATTCAATCATCAATTACGCAATAGAAAAGAATTACGATTATCTGTTTTTTGTGGACTCAGATTTGGTTCTGCATCCCAATTTAATTGAACATTTAAAGGCGGCGAATAAAGACATTATATCTGAAATATTTTGGAGTCAGTGGTATAGCGATAGTCAATTAGAACCAAATGTTTGGCTGTTTGACGAATATGATTTGGTTCCTAAAAAATTAGGGGAAAAACTTTGCGAAAAAGAAATGGATATACGGCAAATTAAATTCTTGAATCAGCTCAGAATCCCCGGACTGTATGAAGTGGGCGGCCTGGGAGCGTGTACTTTGATTAGCCGGAATGCATTGCTGAGAGGCGTTAGCTTTAAACCTATCAATAACTTGACAATTCATGGTGAGGACAGATTTTTTTGCATACGGGCGGCTGTCCTAGGTGTTGACCTTTTCGTCGACACCTATTACCCAGCATATCACATTTATAGAGAGAAGGACCTGGCTGGTGTGCAGGAGTATGTAAAAGGTTGCACGGCAGACTGTGCCTTTGTGCGTCAATATAAAGAACTGGGGAATAAGATTACCCTTTCTATGATAGTGAAAAATGAGGAGGGGCGATATTTAAAGGAGGTCCTTACTAGTTTGAGTGGTCATATCGATGAAGCTGTTATTATTGATGATGGAAGTAGCGACAATACGATAAATATGTGCAGAGAGATACTGAGTGGCATTCCTTTGCATATTATAAAAAATGAGAAATCTATGTTTGCAAGTGAGTCCTCGCTTAGAAAAAAGCAATGGAGTGAAACGGTAAAAACAAATCCCGACTGGATTTTAAACCTTGATGCAGATGAAATGTTAGAAGATGGGTTTTGGGACGATGCCCAAAAACTTATTAATCAGCAGAATTATGACTTTTATTGCTTTAGACTGTATGATATGTGGGATGATACTCACTATCGTGAGGACCAATATTGGAATGCCCATAGCGTTTATAGACCATTCTTAATGAGATATCAGGCAGGTTTTAATTATATATGGAATGAAACACCTCAGCATTGCGGAAGATTTCCAATGAATACGTTCTCTTTCCCAAAGACCAAGTCTAAATTTCGAATAAAGCATTTAGGCTGGACAACAAAGGAAGATAAAGCGGAAAAGTATAGAAGATATCAACTTTTAGATCCTGATGCTATTTATGGAATCAAGGAGCAATATAACTCAATTATGGATTTAACTCCCAATTTAATAGAGTGGTAAGCGGAGGAGACCAATTTTTCCTAAACAAATTAAAAATAAGTCGTCAAATTCATTACCGATAATTATCCTACATGGCTTAGACAGTTACCTGAGAAAAATTAAAATTGGAAAGCGCTTGCGAATTTTATAGTTTATCTAAAACGCACAAATGTGCGTTTTTTGTTTTGTAAAAAAAGAAAGAACAAGGAGGTTGAACTCAAATGGAAACAAAACGTCTTTTCGTCGATATGGATGGAACCCTTGCTGTGTTTACTCCGGTTGATGAATTGGAACAGCTTTATGAACAAGGCTTTTTTGAGAATGCAAAGCAACATATAAATGTTGTGCTTGCAGTAAAGCAAATCATCAGTGACTATCCCGATATTGAAGTAAATATTCTTTCCGCATACCTCACAGACAGCAAATACGCTCTTAACGAGAAAAACGCCTGGCTTGATAATTTCTTGCCGGAAATTGATCAGCAGCATCGTATTTTTGTTCCTTGCGGCGCAGGTAAGAGAGCATACCTGCCAGGTGGGATTAAAGAGACAGATTTTCTGCTTGATGATTACACAGCGAATCTTTTGTTCTGGCAACCACCTGCCCGAGGGATCAAGCTGATTAACGGTATCAATAATAAACGCGGAACCTGGAAGCATGATAAAATCCGGTACGATGAAGAGCCGGAGAAGCTGGCCGCAGATATTGTATCAATCATGCGAGGCAAAGAAAAAATATGTGAGGAAAGTTCCGGTATTAAACAGCCGGCTGATTTGACCGGGTCTGATAAATATCCGCCGATAGAAATAATTCCAATTAAAAATGTTGGCGTTCCTTATGGATATGCAAAACGGCGTATTGAGAAAGGATATGTTCTTTCAAACGGAATTGCGCTCTTGGAATGTGAAAAGGACCATAACGGTTTCTATTACGGTGGTGCCGGATTGGATGGTATGTATTTGAAAACCGGAAACACTTATTCGCCGGTTAAGGATCAGAATGGAACTATAACGGGTTTCCGGCAAATAAGTAAATATGCCAGTATTTTTTCAAAAGATGAATTAAATCTGATTGATCAGTATGCAGCAGAAAGCAAGGAAAAGTTACTGAAGGATCTTCAGGAGATATTGCCCGTGGTTAAACAGCAGCGAGTTAAAAACATGATAAAAAATACATTAAAAAAGGTTTCGGATATTCCGGAGCATGACTGTGTGATTCTCATGAGGGATATAAGTATTGAATATACTGAACGCAGCTATCAGTCAATCTATGAAAGGGAAAAATCAGTTAATAAAAAGAATTTAGAAATTACTTTATAGTTGGAGGTGTTGAAAAGTTGTATGAATATGAGGCAAAAAACAAGCAGACAGCCAGTGTAACACGAGATCCCGAGGCAGATAAGGCTTATGTGGAACTCGCAAAATTTATCAGTAATAAATATGGCTTAAGTCTTGGAAAACTTAAGCTCGGATTTAAAAAATATGGACTCAGCGGCCTTTTTGAGAGGTCCGCTGAGTTCGGACTTACAGAAGATCAGCGTAATGAGATAGAGTCTATATATATTCTCGCAACGCAGGATCCTGACATCCATTATGTCAAGGGAGGGAATCGGTATGGAGCTTAACGAATTCGGTGTAACAGTAATCGGTAATGTTGTAAGAGAAGAATACATACGATTACTTGCAAAACATACTGGCATAGAGGAAGAGAAATTATTCAAATATGCTGAAAACAATCCGATACATCATTTTATGGAATACCCTGAATCAATTGATATAACCTCTGATCAAATGGAAAAGCTTATAGACTTAAGAAGATGGAGGCAATTATTTGACAGCGTAAACAGGTTTGAAAACAAGAATGTTATTAGGGGTCCGCAGGATATTATGCATTACTGTTCAGATTTAAGTAATGAACAGAAAGAGCATTTTTTGTTGATTATCCTGAATACAAAAAACGAGATAATCAAAAAAATTACTGTTTCAATAGGCAACCTTAACTCTTCAATAGTTCATCCACGTGAAGTATTTAAAGAAGCAATAAAATACAGTGCTGCATCGGTGATCCTCGTTCATAATCATCCCAGCGGAATAACAAAACCGAGCAATACAGACATACAAGTAACAAAAAGGCTTGCAGAAGGCGGCGAACTTCTTGGAATCCGCGTGCTTGATCATATAGTTATAGGTAAAAATGGTTACACAAGCATGAAAGAGGAAAATCTTATATCCGATCCCGGGCTCTGCTTTGAAAAGGCAAGATAATAAACAGTATAAAATAAAAAATAGATTTAATTGGGAGCAGATTGCTCTTTTTTATTGAAGGGAAGTGAAGACTCTTGAAATTAAAAAAACCGAAAATAAGAATTGTGATAGCCTCAGTATTGATAATTGCAGGGATTTCTGCTGGTGTTTTCTGGGAAGCCTGGGGCAGAGAAAATATAATGTACTTAAAGGTAGTGACTGCTAATCAGGATATCATGAGAGGAATGACAATAACAGCAGAGATGATTTCGGAAAAAGCCTTTGCCCGTGATACTGTCATAACTGGTGCTATGACGCTTAACGAAAGAAAAGATATCATAGGCCAGGTCGCAAAGCAGAATATTCCTGCCAACGGCCAG